>NZ_JAGPXK010000010.1:0-197650 GCF_018070675.1 Nocardiopsis sp. B62
CCGAGCACATGGTGCCGTCGGCGGTGGTGGTGCTGGACGAGCTGCCATTGACCGCGAACGGCAAGCTGGACAAGAGGGCCCTGCCCGCACCGGACTACACGGCCTCGGTCTCGGGCGGGCAACCCCGTAATCCTCGGGAGGAGATTCTGTGCGGGTTGTTCGCCGAGGTCCTGGGCCTGGAACGGGTGGGGATCGATGATTCGTTCTTCGACCTGGGCGGCCACTCCCTGCTCGCCACCCGACTCCTCACACGTCTGCGCTCGGCCATGGACGCCAAGGCCACTCTGGAGGACGTCTTCCGCGCCCCCACGGTGGCCCAGTTGGCGCGGCGCCTTGATCGGGTGCCGACGCCCCGGGCACGCCCGACGCTGAGGCGCCGTACCCGCGCCGGGGTGGAACTCGACGGCTGATCCGTCCCGCGAAGCGGCCGGGCCCCTGACCGGGGCTCCGGCCGCTTCGTCGTTCCCCAGCGGATGACCCCCGTGGTCCACCGGCAGGCAGCGGACCGGCCCCAACTGCCGCTTCCTTGCCGTCACTTCCTGCCCCGTGCGCCCGGAATTCCGGCGTACGTTTCCGTTATTCGACCGGTGTAGCAGAACAAGGAAACCGATTCGGGCCCGGGATTCCCGGAAACACGAACCGGCTCTGAACAGCGATCTGGAGCGGAACGGAATGACGGAATTCGGAAACAACGCGGCCGCGAGCGAGGTGCTGTGGGAACTGCGGAGCCCTTCCGCCCCCGGTGGCCTCTCCCTGCTGATCCTGCCCCACGCCGGAGGCAACGCCCACTACTACGCCCAATGGGAGGATCACCTTCCCCGGGACGTGGGCCTCCTGGTCGCCCAGTACCCCGGCCGTGGCTCGCGCTTCACCGACGACCTGCCCGAGAGCGTCGACGACCTGGTCGCCCCCATCGTGTCCCTGCTCGCCGGGGACCGCCGCGACCTGGTGGTACTCGGTCACAGCATGGGGACCCTGGTGGCCTATGAGGTCGCCCGGGGCCTCAGCGCGGCGGGACGGCCGCCGGTGGCCCTGATCGGGTCCGCCTGCCGTGCCCCGTTCCTGCCCAACCCCAGCCCGGTCCTGCCCGAGACGCTCTCGGACGAGGAACTGGTGGAGGCGATCAAGGCTCGCGGGGGCACCGATCACGAGATCCTCGACGAGCCCGAGCTGCGGGAGATCATCCTGCCGTCGATCCGCGCGGACTTCTCGATCGACGACGCCTACCGGCGCGATGACGCGGTACGCAGTCTCCACCTCCCGCTGACGATCGTCGGCGGTGAGTCCGACCCCATCGTCCCCGTCGGCGACCTCGTGGAATGGCGCGACGTCACCCAGGGCGAGACCTGTGTCGAGACCCTTCCCGGAGGCCACTTCTACTTCGACGAGAGCGAGGAGAACCTGGCCCGGTTCATGGAGATCATCGGTTCGGTCACCGCCTCGATGACCGCCGTACACGCTTCCTGAGAAAAGGCTCCGGGCGCGGAGCGAAAAGCGAGAAGAGCGGGTGCGAGCCCGCGAGGAAAACGGAGGAAGAATGTCGCTGACAACAGAGAAGGCCGTGGTCCGCCGTGAGGCGGGCAAACCCTCGATCATCGAACTCCCCGGTGTGCGGGACATGGACGAGGCCGTCCGGGTCCTGGAGCGCGAACGCCCCGCCATCACCGCGGAGCTGACCTCAGCGGGCAGCGTCCTGGTCAGGGGTCTTCCCGTCCAGGACGCCGCCGCCTTCGGCCGGGTCCGCGACGTCCTGCTGCCCCAGCCCGCCGCCTACAAGGAGAAGGCCACCCCGCGCACCGACTTCGGCGGCGGCGTGTTCTCGTCCACCGACCTGCCCGCGATCCAGCCCATCCGCCTGCACAACGAGAACAGCTACACCCTCGACTTCCCGGGCACGCTTCTCTTCTGCTGCGTCGTCGCCCCCGACAAGGGAGGCGCGACGACCGTCGGCGACATGCGCGAGGTGCTGGAGCTGGTCCCCGAGGACCTGCGTCGCAGGTTCGAGGAACACGGCTGGCTGCTGGTCCGCAACTACTCGGCTCTGGCCGGTCTGCCCTGGCAGACCAGTTTCGCCACGGAGTCCCCCGCTGAGGTCGAGGCCTACTGCGCGGAGAACGTGATCGGCTGCGAATGGCTCGACGAGGAGACCCTGCGCACCCGCCAGCGCCGGTCGGCGATCGTCACCCACCCGGGTACGGGGGAGCGGGTCTGGTTCAACCACGCCGCCTTCTGGAGCCGCTGGTCCCTGGACGAGGACGTCCGCGACGTGCTGCTGGAGACCTACGGCGAGGAGGGCCTGCCCTTCGAGACCTTCGTCGGTGACGGCACCCCGCTCACCCGGGAGGAGGCCGACGCGCTCAACGACGCCTACTCCCGGGCCACGCGCAGGGAGACCTACCAGGTCGGCGACCTGCTGATGGTCGACAACATCCTCAACGCCCACGGCCGTGAGGCCTTCGAGGGAGACCGGAAGATCCTCGTCGCCATGGGCGACCCGGTGCCGCTCGCCGACTGCGCACCGACCGCTCCTCCGGCGACCGGCGCGAGCCAGGGCGGGACGGTCCGGTGACGACCCCGATCGAGTCCCTCGACTCCGTGGCCGGGCGCCACAGCGGGGCCCGGGACCTCCTGGACCGCCTCGCCGAAGTACCCGGGACCCGCGACGCCGTCGTCGACGGCGACCGCGTCCTCACCTTCGACCAGCTCAGGGCCGGAGCCGTCCGCGTCGCCCGTGAACTCGTCGGCAGGGGGATCGGGCGCGAGCGCGTCGTCGCCCTCTGCATGCCGCGAGGCGCCGATCTCGTCCTCGGCCTGATCGGCACCCTGACGGTCGGCGCGGCCTACCTGCCCGTCGACCCGGCCCTGCCCGTCGAGCGCCGCAGACACCTGCTGGAGGACGCGGCCGCCGATCTGGTGGTCGTGTCCTGCGGCGCCGCCACGGGCGGCCACGAGGACTGCGGCGCCTCGGACGGCACGTTCCCCGAGACCGTCGCCCTCTGCCGGATCGCGCCCGACGGAACCTCGGTCGAGGCGGCCCAGGAACCCTTCCTGCCCGCGGCCGTCAGCCCCGCCAACCTCGCCTACGTCATCTACACCTCCGGATCCACAGGGCGGCCCAAGGGCGTGGAGGTCTCCCGCGGATCGGTCTCGGCCCTGCTCGCGGACCTGGAGAGCGAGCACCTCGCGGGTCCCCCCGGGGGCCGCGTGGGCTGGAACGCCTCCGCCTCCTTCGACGCCTCCGTCCAGCAGTGGACCCGTCTGTGCAGGGGTGACACCGTCGTCACCCTCGACGACCAGGTCCGGTCCGACCCGGCGGCCATGGCCAGGCTCATCAGCGAGCAGGGTCTGACCGACCTGGACATCACCCCCTCCCACGCCGACCTGCTCCTGGACCACCTGGAGGAGCACCTGGGCGGAGACCGTCCGGGGCCCCTCACGCTGCTCGTCGGCGGAGAACCCGTCAGCCCGCCCCTGTGGCACCGGCTGAGCGCGATGGCGGAGCGGGGCTCGATCCGCGCCGTCAACGTCTACGGCCCCACGGAGTGCACTGTCGACGCGACGGCCGGCTGGATCGACTCCTCCCGTGAACCGCACATCGGCCGGGTCCTACCCGGGCTGGAACTGCGCCTGCTCGACGAGCGGCTGTCGCCCGTGCCCGAGGGGGTCACCGGCGAGATCTACCTCGCCGGGTACCGGGTGGCCCGCGGTTACCGAGGAGCGCCCGGCCTGACCGCCCAGCGATTCGTCCCGGACATCGCCGCGGCCGACGGCTCGCGCATGTACCGCACCGGTGACCTGGCGCGCCGACTCCACGACGGCCGCCTGGAGTACCTGGGCCGCGGCGACCGCCAGGTCAAACTGCGCGGATTCCGCATCGAGCCCGGCGAGGTCGAGGGGGTCCTGGGCGCGCACCCCGCCGTCGCCGAGGTCGTCGTCGACCCACGGTCCCTGACCGGAGGGCCCGCGCTGGTGGCCTACTACCGGTCGCACGGTTGCGGCCTGGACCGGGAGCTGCGCGACCTCGCCGCCGCCAGCCTGCCCGGCTACATGGAACCCGCGGCCTACGTGGAGCTCGCCGAGTTTCCGAGGACCCCCAGCGGCAAGCTGGACCGCGCGGCCCTGCCCGACCCCGAGCCCGTCGGCAGAGAGGACTCCGGTGACGAGGGGCTCAGCTCCGTGGAGCAGCTCATCGCGCGGGTGTGGGCCACAGTCCTCGGAGTCCCCGTGATCGGGGCGGAGGACGACTTCTTCCGTCTCGGAGGCCATTCGCTCCTGGCCATCAAGCTCGTCTCCCAGGTCAAGGCGCAGCTGGGGGTGAAGATCCCGCTCAAGGCCGTCTACGAGAACCCGAAGCTGCGCGACCTCGCGTCCGTCATCGAGTCAGCGAACTGAGCGGATGCTCTCGACCGGAGAGCCACGCAGTTCCGACCGGCCCGGGAGGGGACCACCGCGTCCGCGGTCCCTCCCGGAGCACCGCCGGACCGCCCGAACCCGGGTGAGAACCGCCGCACACCACGTTTCCGGCGGACGAAGGCACCACCCTTTCCCATGAGGAGTAACCGTGATCCCCCTTTCCTTCGCGCAGCGGCGGCTGTGGTTCGTGAACCGGCTTGAAGGTGCGGGCTCGACCTACAACGTGCCGTTGGTGGTGCGCTTCGGTGCCGGTCTGGACGCCGACGCTCTGGAAGCGGCGTTGGGTGACGTGGTCGAGCGGCACGAGGTGTTGCGGACGGTCTACGGGGAGAGCGGGGGCGAGCCCTTCCAGCGGGTGTTGGGGCTGGCGGAGGGGTTGCCGGGGTTCGAGGTGGTGGAGTGCGCTCCCGATGGGGCGGACGCGCTGGTGGGGGAGTTCGCGCGAACGCCGTTCGACCTCGCGGTGGACCGGCCGGTGCGGGTCCGCTACTTCGACTGCGGTCCCGGTGGGTCGGTGCTGGTGGTGCTGATGCACCACATCGCCACGGACGGTTGGTCCGAGGGCGTGCTCGTGCGGGACCTGGGGCGGGCCTACGCCGCGCGCCTCGCTGGCGGGGCACCCGAGTGGGAGCCGCTGCCGGTGCAGTACGCGGACTTCGCCCTCTGGCAGCGGGACGTCCTGGGCTCGCCCGAGGACCCGGACAGTCTCCTGTCACAGCAGACGGACTTCTGGCGGGACGCGCTGGAGGGGGCGCCCGGATCCCTGGAGCTTCCCTTCGACCGAGTACGTCCGGACACGCCCACGGGCCGGGGCGCGCAGGAGGCCCTCGACCTCGACGCGGACCTGCACGCACGCCTGCTGGAGGTGGCCGGTGCGCACGGTTGCACCCTGCTGATGGTGGTGCAGGCGGCGCTGGCGGTCGCGCTCTCCAAGGCCGGCGCGGGGGACGACGTGCCGTTGGGCACCCCGGTGGCCGGTCGTGACGAGGAGGCCCTGGAGGACCTGGTGGGGTTCTTCGTGAACACCCTGGTGCTCCGCACCGGGGTCCGCCCGGACCAGACGATCTCGGAGCTCCTCGCGCAGGTGCGCGAGGCCGACCTGCGCGCCTACGCCCACCAGGACGTCCCCTTCGACCTGCTGGTCGAGGCCCTCAACCCGGAGCGCGTGCCCGGACGCCACCCGCTGTTCCAGGTCACGGTCGCCGTGAACGGAGCCCAGGGGGAAGGCGCGGACCCGGATTTCGCCGGGGCGGTGACGACGGAGCTGGTCCCCGTGGACACGGGTGTGGCCAAGTTCGACTTCGCGGTGGGCTTCGTGGAGCGCCGGGACGGTTCGGGTGGGGCGGCGGGGCTGTCCGGTGTTGTGGAGTACGCGTGTGACCTCTTCGACGCCGCCACGGTCCGTGCCCTGGGCGCGGTCCTGGTGCGGGTGTTGCGCGCCATGGCCGGGGACCCGGAATCGACCGTGGGCGAGTGCGTCGAGCTGACGGAACCGGAGCGGGTGGCTCTGACTGATCGCGGTACGCCCGCGGTGAGCGCGGTGGCGACCGTCGTCGACTCACCGTCCGGCCCGCTGACTCCGCGTCAGGAGATCCTGTGCGGGTTGTTCGCGGAACTGTTGGGTCGGGAGTCGGTGGAGCCGGGGGAGAACTTCTTCCGTTCGGGTGGTAACTCGCTGCTGGCGCTGCGTCTGGTGTCGCGGGTGCGGTCGGTGCTCTGCGCCGAGGTGGGGGTGCGCGACTTCTTCCGTGATCCGACGGTGGCGGGTGTGGACCGGGTGATCGCTCGGGGGCGGGCGGTGGCGTTCCGGCCGGGGTTGGTCTCCGTGGAGCGTGGGGAGCTTTCTCCGTTGTCCTTCGCGCAGCGGCGGCTGTGGTTCGTGAACCGGCTCGAAGGGGCGAGTTCGACCTACAACGTGCCCGTGGTGGTGCGGTTCGGCGCCGATGCGGACGCCGCCGCTCTGGAGACGGCGTTGGGTGACGTGGTCGAGCGGCACGAGGTCTTGCGGACGGTCTACGGGGAGCGCGGGGGCGAGCCCTTCCAACGGGTGTTGGGTCCGGGGGAGGGCCTGCCGGGGTTCGAGGTGGTGGAGTGCGCTCCCGATGAGGTGGACGCGCTGGTGGGCGAGTTCGCGCGAACGCCGTTCGACCTCGCGGTGGACCGGCCCGTCCTGGTCCGCCACTTCGACTGCGGTCCCGGTGAGTCGGTGCTGGTGGTGCTGATGCACCACATCGCCACGGACGGCTGGTCCGAGGGTGTGCTCGTCCGCGATCTGTGCCAGGCCTACGCCGCGCGCAGCACGGGTCGGGCGCCCGAGTGGGAGCCGCTCCCGGTGCAGTACGCGGACTACACGCTCTGGCAGAACGAGCTCCTGGACGAGCGGGACCCCGAGGGTGTGGCCGCCCGTCAGCTCGACTTCTGGCGGCGGGCCCTCGACGGGGCTCCCGAGGTCCTCGAACTGCCCCTGGACAGGGCCCGACCCGAGGTCCCCTCGCACCGGGGTGAGAGCGTCCACTTCGAGGTGGACGCGGAGCTGCACACCGCCCTGGCGCGTGTGGCCAAGGAGCACGGCTGCACGCTGTTCATGGTGGTGCAGGCCGCGCTGGCGATCGCGCTGTCCAAGGCGGGGGCGGGTGAGGACATCCCGCTGGGCACCCCGATCGCGGGACGCACCGAGCCCGCGCTGGACGACCTGGTCGGGTTCTTCATCAACACGCTCGTCCTGCGCACCGACGTGTCCGGGGAGAAGACCTTCGCCCAGATCCTGGACGGAGTCCGGGAGACCGCTCTGGCGGCCTTCGACCACCAGGACGTCCCCTTCGACCTGCTCGTGGAGAAGCTCAACCCGGAGCGCTCGACCGCCCACCATCCTCTCTTCCAGGTCACGGTCGCGCTGAATCCCGCCTTCGCGGACGCCTCCGGCTTCGACGGTGCGGAGGTCACCACCGTCACCACGGGTGTGGCCAAGTTCGACCTGGCCGTGGGTTTCGTCGAGAACCGGGACGGCGGCGGCGCACCCGCCGGGCTCGGGGGCGCGGTCGACTTCGCCGTCGACCTCTTCGACGACTCGACTGTTCGAGCGCTGGTCGCGGTGCTGGATCGGGTGCTGCGAGCGATGGCCGGGGACACCGGGGCGGTGGCGGGTGCGGCGATCGGGTTGACGGACGAAGAGCGCGCGGCCCTGACCAACAGGGGCGCGCTGGCCGCGTCCGCGCCCGGTGACGACGAGGCTGCGGCCTCTGGTTCGCTGACTCCGCGTCAGGAGATCCTGTGCGGGTTGTTCGGGGAACTGTTGGGTCGGGAGTCGGTGGAGCCGGGGGAGAACTTCTTCCGTTCGGGCGGCAACTCGCTTCTGGCGCTGCGCCTGGTGTCGCGGGTGCGGTCGGTGCTCTGCGCCGAAGTGGGGGTCCGGGACTTCTTCCGTGATCCGACGGTGGCGGGTGTGGACCGGGTGATCGCTCGAGGGCGGGGGGTGACCTCCCGTCCGGAGTTGGTCCCCGCTGATCGCGGTGAACTGGCTCCCCTGTCCTACGCCCAGCGCCGACTGTGGCTCGCGAACCGGATCGAGGGCGCCTCCGCCACCTACAACGTGTCCGTCGCCCTGCGCCTGCGCGGGCCCCTCGACTCCGGTGCCCTGCGCGCGGCCCTCGGCGACACCGTGGACCGCCACGAGATCCTGCGCACCGTCCTCACCGAGCACGGGGAAGAGCTCCACCAGCAGGTGCTCGGAACCGGAGAGGCCCGTGCCCGGCTGGGCTTCGAGACAAGCGAACGCGCCGAGTCCGACGTCCCCGGCGCGATCGAGGAGTTCATCGACCGGACCTTCGACCTGGCAGAGGACCTGCCGGTGCGTGCCGCGCTGCTCCGTGTCAGCGACCAGGAGTCGGTGCTGGTGGTGCTGATGCACCACATCGCGACCGACGGTTGGTCCGAGGGTGTGCTCGTTCGCGATCTGTGCCAGGCCTACGCCGCGCGCCTCGCTGGCGGGGCGCCCGAGTGGGAGCCGCTGCCGGTGCAGTACGCGGACTACACGCTCTGGCAGAACGAGCTCCTGGACGAGCGGGACCCCGAGGGTGTGGCCGCCCGTCAGCTCGACTTCTGGCGGCGGGCCCTCGACGGGGCTCCCGAGGTCCTCGAACTGCCCCTGGACCGGCCCCGACCGCCGACCCCCTCGCACCGGGGCGACAGCATCGTGTTCGATCTGGGCGCGGATCTGCGCGACCGACTGGAGGAGATCACCCGCGCCCGCGGCTGCACCCTGTTCATGGCGCTCCAGGCCGCCTTGGCGGTGACCCTGAACCGCTCGGGGGCGGGCGAGGACATCCCGCTGGGCACCCCGATCGCGGGACGCGCCGACCCCGCGTTGGACGACCTGGTCGGGTTCTTCGTCAACACGCTCGTCCTGCGCACCGACACCTCCGGCGACCCGTCCTTCACCGACCTGCTCGAACGCGTGAGGGAGACCGACCTGGCGGCCTTCGACCACCAGGACGTCCCCTTCGACCTGCTCGTGGAGAAGCTCAACCCGGAGCGCTCGACCGCCCATCACCCCCTGTTCCAGGTGATGATGGTCCTCCAGAACAACGCCGTGGTGGAGCCCCGCCTGTCCGGGCTCCGTGCGGACCGTGAGCCCTTCGGCTGGAAGACGGCCAAGTTCGACCTCACCTTCGCCTTCGGGGAGGGGCCCGACGGCCTGACCGCCGTCGTGGACTACGCCACGGACCTGTTCGACCGCCGGACCGCCGAGGACCTCGGCGAACGCCTGATCCGGGTGCTGAACGCCGTCGCCGACGACCCCGAAGCCAGGATCGCCGACATCGCGGTGCTGACCGGGGACGAGTTCCGCGCGCTGGTGCACGAGGTCAACGACACCGCGGCGGGTGAACCCTCGGCTCTCGTGCACGCGCTGTTCGAGGAACGGGCCGCTGCGGCACCCGACTCCCTGGCGCTGGTCTTCGAGGGCACCGAGGTCACCTACGCCGAACTGAACACCCGCGCCAACCGGCTCGCCCGACACCTGCGCGAGAACGGCGTCGCCCCGGGCAGCATGGTCGGCGTGCTCATGGAGCGCGGTGTCGAGTACGCCGTCGCGCTGCTGGCCGTGCTCAAGGCCGGTGCCGGGTACACCCCCCTGGACCCGGCCTTCCCCGACACCCGGCTGGCGGCGATGGCGTCCGCGTCGGGGACCCGCCTCGTTCTCACCCGCGCCGGCCTGCTGCGGCGCGAGATCGGGACCCCGCACGCCATCGCGGTCGACACGGTCGGGGCGCAGA
This sequence comes from Nocardiopsis sp. B62, assembly GCF_018070675.1. Lineage (NCBI taxonomy): Bacteria > Bacillati > Actinomycetota > Actinomycetes > Streptosporangiales > Nocardiopsidaceae > Nocardiopsis > Nocardiopsis sp. B62. The sequence continues at coordinate 9,687 of NZ_JAGPXK010000010.1, forward strand.
TCGACGGACACGACGGGGACGACCTCGCCCTGGACCTTTCGCCGCTGAGCACGGCCTGCGTGATGTTCACTTCCGGATCGTCCGGTGTCCCCAAGGGGGTGCTCGCCCCGCACCGGGCCATCGTGTCCACCTTCACCGGTCAGGACTACGCCGACCTGGGCCCCGACCGGGTCTGGCTCCAGTCCGCACCCGTCTCCTGGGACGCCTTCGTGCTTGAGTTCTGGGGAGCGCTGCTCAGCGGATCGGTGTGCGTCCTGCACCCCGGTCAGGTCCCCGAGGCCCCGCGCATGGCCGAGCTCGTCGCCAGGCACGGCGTCGACTCGCTCTTCCTCTCCACGGGGTTGTTCAACCTCGTCGTGGACGAGTATCCCCAGGTCTTCGAGGGCGTGCTCCAAGTCCACGTCGGTGGTGAGAAGCCGTCCGCGGAGCACATGCGCCGCTTCCGCGCCGCCTTCCCCGACACCCGTCTGCGCAACGGGTACGGGCCGGTCGAGAGCATGGTGTTCACCCACTCCCACGAGGTCCGCGACCAGGGGGACGGCCCCGTGCCCATCGGGGGACCGCTCGCCAACCGCCGCGGCTACGTCCTCGACGAGCGTCTGCGCCCGGTACCCGTTGGAGTCCCGGGTGAGCTGTACGTGGCCGGGGACGGACTCGCGCACGGCTACGTGGGACTTCCCGGCCTGACCGCCGAACGGTTCCTGCCCGACCCCTTCGGCGGGCCCGGCTCCAGCATGTACCGGACCGGGGACCTCGTCCGCTGGGTCGAGGTCGGTCGAATCGAGTACCTGGGCCGCGCCGACGACCAGGTCAAGGTCCGCGGGTTCCGGGTCGAGCCGGGAGAGATCCAGGCCGTCGCGGCCGCTGTGCCCGGTGTCGCCCAGGCGTTCGTCACGGCCCGCAGGGACCACAGCGGGGTCATGGCCCTGGTCGCCTACGTCGTCCCCGCGGCGGGCACGGTCCTGGCAGGCGCGCAGGTCCGGGCCGCCGTCGCCGAGGTCCTGCCCGACTACATGGTTCCCTCCGCCGTGATGGTCCTGGACGAGCTCCCGCTGACCGCCAACGGCAAGCTGGACAGGAGGTCCCTGCCCGAACCCGACTTCGACGCCGTGGGTTCCGGCCGTGCCCCCCGCAATCCGCGGGAGGAGATCCTGTGCGGGTTGTTCGCCGAGGTCCTGGGCCTGGACCGGGTGGGGATCGATGATTCGTTCTTCGACCTGGGCGGCCACTCCCTGCTCGCCACCCGGCTCATCGCACGCGTCCGCTCCGTCCTCGGCGCCGACGTCGAGCTGCGCGAGCTGTTCTCCTCACCCACCGTCACGGGCGTCGCCCGCCTGGTCGAGGCAGCCGGGGACCGCCCGGCCCGACCCAGGGCGGTGCCCCAGACGCGGCCTGCCCGCCTCCCGCTGTCCTTCGCCCAGCGCAGGCTGTGGTTCCTGCACCAGATCGACGGCCAGGAACGCGCCTACAACATCCAGACCGTGCTGCGCCTGGACGGCCGACCCGACCCTGACGCGTGGACGGCCGCGCTCGCGGACGTCGTCCAACGGCACGAGGCGCTGCGCACGGTCCTGCCCACCGACCAGGGCGAGCCCTACCAGCACGTCACTGACGGCTCCGCGATCCGCCTCCGGGTGCGCGGAGTCGAGCCCGAGCAGATCCCGGACGTCCTCAGGGAGATCGACACGCACGTCTTCGACCTGGAGGACGGCCCGCTGGTGCGTGCCGACCTGCTGCTCGCGGGGGAGGACGAGTCGGCCCTGGTGGTGCAGATGCACCACGCCATCGGTGACGGCTGGTCGCTCGCGCCACTGCTCCGGGACCTCCACGAGGCCTACGAGGCGCGCGTCGGGGGGCGCGCCCCAGCATGGAGGCCGCTGCCCGTCCAGTACGCGGACTACACCCTCTGGCAGAACGACCTCCTCGGCGATCCCGGCGACCCGGAATCGGCCCACAGCCGACAGTCCCGGTACTGGGAGCGGGCCCTGAGCGGGTTGCCCGAGGTCGCGGAGTGGCCGCTCGACTTCCCGCGGCCAGCCGAGGCCCGCCACGCGGGCGGCACCGTCACGGCGGACCTGACGGACGAGGTGCACGAAGGGCTCCGGCGGGTGGCCCGCGAACACGACTGCACACTCTTCATGGTGGTGCACGCCGCGCTCGCCGCCCTGTTCACCAGGATGGGCGTCGGCGACGACATCGCCGTCGGCACACCGGTGGCGGGCCGGACGGACCCGGCGTTCGACGACCTGGTCGGGTTCTTCGTGAACACGCTGGTGCTGCGCACCGACACGTCCGGGTCCCCCACCCTCGGCGACCTGCTGGCCCGGGTCCGCGAGGCGGACCTGGCCGCGTTCGACCACCAGGACCTGCCCTTCGAGCACGTCGTGGAGCTCGTCAACCCCACCCGTAGCACCGCGCACCACCCCCTCTTCCAGGCCATGCTCTCCCTGGCCACGGGCGAGGTCTCGGCCGGACCGGGCGCCTCGGGACAGGACGCCGACCGCTACGGGCGGGCGGAGATCGACACCGCCAAGTTCGACCTCGGCCTGACCTTCGCCGACCGTTCCCCGGACGGCACCCGGCCCGCGGTCCTCGCACTGGAGTACGCCACCGGCCTGTTCACGGAACGGACGGCGCGGTCCCTGCTCCTGCGTCTGGTGGCCGTCATGGAGGCCTTCGGCGCCGACACCTCCCAGGGCCTCGACGAACTCGACGTCCTCATGCCGCACGAGCGCGTCGGACGGCCCGCCGAGACGCACCCTGACCCCGGAGAGCGGCACCCGGCCTTCCTCGAAAGGCTCGCGGAACAGGTGCGACGCACGCCGGACCGCACCGCGGTGCTCTTCGGCGACACCGGACTCACCTTCGGCGAGCTGGACGCGCGGGCCAACCGCCTCGCCCACACGCTGATCGGTCTGGGCGCTGGCGCGGACCGTCCGGTGGCCCTCCTGATGGGGCGTTCGGCCGACCTGGTCGTCGCCATGATCGCCGTGCTCCGGAGCGGCGCACCCTTCCTGCCGCTGGACCCGCGCAACCCCGCGGGACGGATCACCGCCATCCTGGAGGAGGCCGGCGAGGGACTGCTGCTGACGGACGCGCGGAACCGCGTGCACGAGGCGGTGCGGGCGCTCCCCGATTCCACCCACGTACTGGTCGCCGACGAACAGGCGGCCGGGCCGGACGCGCCCGCGACCGACCCCGGTGTCTCCCGGCACCCCGGCTCCCTCGCCTACGTGATCTACACGTCCGGATCGACGGGCCGACCCAAGGGCGTGGCCGTGACCCACGCCAACCTCGCCCACTTGGTCGCCTCTCTGGAGGAGAGCGGCTACCACCTGCCCGAACCCGGGGTCTCGGCCTGGACCGCGAGCGCCGCGTTCGACGCCTCCATCCAGCAGTGGGGCGCGATCTGCCGGGGGGACACGGTGCTGGTCGTCGCCGACGAGATCCGTGACGAACCGGACTCCTTCGTCCGCGAGGTGGCCCGGCACCGTGTCACCTACCTGAACCTGACCCCCACCCACTGGGAACTGGTACGCGACAGGCTTCTCCCCCGACCGGCCGGGGCCTGGCCGCTGCGCCTGGCCCTGGGCGGGGAGGCCGTGCCCGCGCAGACGTGGACCGATCTGGCCGCCGGGGCGGACGACGTCACCGCGTTCAACCTCTACGGCCCCACCGAGACCACGGTCGACGCCACGATGGCCGAGGTGACCGGCGCGCACCCGCACATCGGCCGGGGCCTTCCGGGCACGCTGACCCGCGTCCTGGACGAACGGCTGCGACCGGTGCCGGACGGCGTCGTCGGTGACCTGTACCTGGCCGGTGACGGCGTGGCACGCGGGTACCTGCACAGGCCCGGCCTGACCGCTGGACGGTTCGTGACCGATCCCCACGGCTCACCCGGCTCCCGCATGTACCGGACCGGAGACCGGGTCTCCCGAACCAATGACGGCGACATCCGCTTCCATGGGCGTGAGGACGACCAGGTCAAGATCCGTGGCTTCCGCATCGAACTCGGCGAGGTCGAGGCCGTGCTCTCGGCGCACCCGGCCGTCGCCCACGCGGTCGCCGTGGTCCGTGAGGACCGGCCGGGCGACCCGCGGCTGGTCGCCTACCTCGTGGCCGAGGACGGCCACGGGATCGACACCGAAGCTGTGGCCGCGCACACCGCGCGATCGCTGCCGGAGTACATGGTCCCCGCGGCCACCGTCGTCCTGGACACCCTCCCGCTGAACTCCAGCGGCAAACTGGACCGGCGGGCCCTCCCCTCGCCCCAGTACACGCCCACCGCCGTGGGCCGCGAGCCCCGCACACCCCGAGAAGAGGCCTTCTGCGCGCTGTTCGCGGAGATCCTGGGCCTGGACCGGGTGGGGATCGACGACTCCTTCTTCGACCTCGGCGGGCACTCGCTCCTGGCCGCCCGGCTGGTCGGCCGGGCCGCCGCGGACCTGGGGATCGAGCTCAGGGTCCGGGACGTCTTCCGTTCGCCGACCGTCGCGGCGCTGGCGGGCGAGCCGGGCGGGGACCAGCAGGTCACCGGTGACGCCCCGGTGGAGAACACCGCGGGCGCGTTGGAGGTCCTGCTTCCCCTGCGCAAGCACGGAGAGCGCCCCCCGCTCTTCGCGGTGCACCCGGGCGCGGGGATGAGCTGGTGTTACGCCGGCCTGGTCCAGCACCTTCCCGGCGACCAGCCCCTGTACGGATTGCAGACGCGGGCGCTCACGGTCCCGGGTGAGCTGCCGAGCAGCGTCGCCGAGATCGCCGAGGACTATCTGGAGCGCGTCCGCTCCGTCCGGCCCCACGGCCCGTACCGGCTGCTGGGGTGGTCGTTCGGCGGCCTCGTCGCCCATGAGATGGCGGTCCGCCTCCAGGCCGCGGGCGAGGAGGTGTCCTTCCTCGGACTCATGGACTCCTATCCCGTACCGCCCGGCGCCGAGCGCACCGACTTCTCCCATGACGAGGTGCTGGCCATGATGCTCGACGTCCCACCCGGCGTCGACTCCGTGGGAGCCCCGATCGACCGCGAGGACGTGGTCCGGCGGGTACGGCAGGGCGATCCCGTTCTGGCCGAGTTCGCCCCCGCCGACCTGGCCGCCCTCGTGGACGCCGCGGTCAACCACGCGGTCGTCATGAACCACCACACTCCCGGAACCTTCACCGGGGACACGGTCTTCTTCCGCGCAACGCGCGGGAGGAACGAGTACTCGCCCGAGGTCGAGTACTGGAAGGAGCACATCGACGGCCGCATCGAGGTCCATGACATCGACTCCACGCACATGGGGATGACCCGCCCGGAGTCGGTGGGACTGATCGGTCGACTGGTGTCCGCCCAGATGGAATCCACCATCTTCGAACAGCTGAGGAGCTGACGATGAACAACCCGTTCGACAACGCCGAGGGTACTTTCTACGTCGTGGTCAACGCCGAGGGCCAGCACTCCCTGTGGCCGTCCTTCGCCGACGTCCCCGCTGGCTGGGACGTCGTCGCGGGGGAGGACACCCGCGAGGCCTGCCTGCGCTACGTCGAGGAGAACTGGACCGACATCCGGCCCCGTAGCCTCGCCGCCGTCTGACCGAGTACCACCGCTCCACCCTCTGGTGCGGGCCCGCGCGACGGGCCCGCACCCGGACACACCGGCGGCCCGGCGGCGCCACCCGCGCCGCCCCTGCCCGTCCCACCCCGTCTCCCCGTCCGCGCCCCTCCTCCCCACCAGCCGGTAGCACCAGGAATCGAGAGTAGAGACCATGTCCGTACAGACCAGACCGGGCAGACCGGTCCGTGGCCTGGGCCGCGACTTCAACCGCTTCTGGGTCGGGAGCATGAGCAGCAGCGTGGCCGACGGAATCATGGCGACGGTGCTTCCGCTGATGGCGGCCATGTTCACCAACGACCCCGTCCTGGTCGCCGGGCTGGCCTTCGTGCGTTTCCTGCCCTGGCTGATCTTCGGCCTGTTCGTGGGCGCGCTCGTCGACCGCCTCGACCGGGGCAAGGTGCTGATCGTCGCGAACCTGGTGCGCGCCGCCACCCTGGTGGCGCTCGCGGTGGTCGTCGCCGCGGGCAACGCCACCATCCTCACCCTCTACGCGGTGATGTTCGTCGTCATGTCCTGCGAGGCGTTCTACGACATCGGCGGGCGCGCCCTCATGCCCGAACTGGTCGCCAAGACCTCCCTGGACCGGGCCAACAGCCGCATCGTCGGCGGCCGGGTGGTCGTCCAGGACTTCGGCGGGGCTCCCATCGGCGGTCTCCTGATCGTGGTCGCGGCGGCTCTCCCGCTCGCGGTCAACGCCGGCGCCTACCTCCTCGGCGCCCTCATCCTCATCGGCCTGCCGCTGAGCGCACGACGGCCCCGGGCCGCGGTACGGGACGCCCGGACTCCGGCGGTCTCCATCCTCGCCTCCGTTCGCGAGGGGACCACGTTCCTCTGGAACGACCGGCCCCTCAGGTACCTGGCGCTGCACGGCTCGCTCGTGGCCATGGGCTTCATGCTCCAGTCGTCCGTGCTGGTCCTCATCCTGCGGGTGCACTTCGGGGTACCGGAGGCGCTGTACGGAGTGTTCATCTCCTCCGCCGCCGTCGGGGCGCTGCTCGGAGCGCTCTCGGTCTCGCGCGTGGTCGCCTTCCTGGGGCGCTTCCGTACCCAGGTCATCGCCTTCACGGTCATGGGAGTGGGCTGCATCGGGTTCATCGTGTCGCCCAACGCGTACGTGGCCGGTTTCTTCTGGGCCCTGATCGCGGTGGCCATGGCCCTGTCGAACACCGTCACCATCGGGGTCGCCCAGCTCGCCATCCCCGCCGAACTGCGCGGACGGGTGCTGGGGTCCGTGCAGATCTTCGCGATGACCTTCAACGCCGTGGGCGCCCTCATCGGCGGTTTCCTCGGCCGCGTCGACCTGCGCCTGCCGTCACTGATCGGCGGGGTGGTCGTCATCACCGCCACCCTGCTCCTCCTGCCCGCGCTGCGGACCATGGCACGGCGCGCGGACGAGGCCGAGGACAGGGACCGTCAGGAGGCGGAGAACGGGGAGTAGGCGGGCGTCCCGCACCGGAGCGCCCTGCGGAGAGGGACTCGGACGGCGGCCCCGGTCAGTTCTGGCCGGGGTCGAGTGCCGCGTCGAAGGCGGTCACCAGGAAGACGTCGTCGTCCGAGCTGTGGTCGAAGATCAGCGCGGTGCTGCCCGAGGACAGGACCTCACCGCTGATGGTGCGTACGGGGATGGAGATGGAGGCACCGCCCGCGGTGGTGATCTCGGCCTGGCCGAAGTCCTCGCGGGCCTCACCGATCCGGATGACGCAGGTGCGCCCGACCAGCTCGTGCTTGGAGTCGCCACCGCGCGCGGGCAGGAAGCGCTGGAACCCCATGACCACGCCGCTGGTCACGGCCCAGGCGACGACCAGGGCGATGACCAGCACCACGGCGCCGAGGGCGTACAGCAGGGGGGTGGAGGTGGTGTCGACGAGGGTGGTCAAGATGCTTCCCATCATGCTGGCGAACCAGGCGACACAGATCAGCAGAGTGAGGGCCACGGTCACCGGAACCCGGCCGAGTCCCGCCCTGCTGAGGAACGCGCTCAGTCCGACGGCGTCGCCGTTGGAGTCCACGCTGTCGAGCAGTTCGGTGTCGGCGGCGCCGACGATCACGAAGATCCAGTAGCCCAGGACGACGATGAGCATCGGTGTGAACAGGACCGTGGGGAACCCGAAGGCGGCACTCAGGAAAACGCCCATCCCGTGCCCCCGCTCGCGCTGTTCGAACCGTCCCGGAACTCTACCGAACGCCCCAGTTCAGGACGGCCCCCGGGGCCTCTCCTGACCGGTTGTGGTCATGTTCGCGGCCTGTCCTGAACCGGCCACGCGGCGGAGCGCTCGTTCCATGGGAGTGCTCGTGAACAGGGCGGAGCGGCGTCCGGGCCCGTCCATGGGACGTGAACGACGAGGGCCCCGTGACCCGGAGTTGACCGTTGCCGGGGAGCCTGGACCCGGCAGGAGCAGCCCCCACCTTGTGAAAGCGACATCCCCCACGTGAACAGCGCATCCCCCGACCGGGCGTTCCCCGGGAAGAAGGCGAAACCACCGATGGGGCGGGACTTCCACCGCTTCTGGGCGGGAAGTCTGTCCAGCAACCTCGGCGACGGGATGACGCTCGTCGCGTTGCCGCTGGTGGCGGCCATGCTGACCAACGACCCCCTGCTGGTGGCCGGGCTGACCGCCGTCCGCTTCCTTCCCTGGCTGCTGGTCGGCCTGATCGCGGGAGTGGTGGTGGATCGGGTCGACCGGGTGCGTCTGATGGTCCTGACCAACGTCGGCCGGGGCGGCGCACTCGTGGCCCTGTCCCTGCTGATCGTCACCGGTCATGCCTCGATCTGGGCGCTGTACGCGGTCATGTTCACGGTGATGGTCTGCGAGGTGTTCTACGACCTCGCGGGGCAGGCGATGCTGCCGGACATCGCTCCGGTCGGTGCGCTCGAACGCGCGAACAGCCGACTGGTGGGCGGGCGGACGGTCACGCAGCAGTTCGCGGGTGGCCCCATCGCCGGCTTCCTGTTCGCGGTGGCGGCGTTCCTGCCGCTGGCCGTGAACGCCGGAGCCTACGTCCTGGGCGCCCTGGTGTTGCTCGGCCTGCCGTTGGCGGTGCGCCGCCCCCGCCGCCCCGAGGGCTGGGCCGAGGAGAGGGAGGGGAAGGGTGCGGTGCGCTCGGTTCTCGGTGACATCGGTGAGGGTCTGGCCTTCGTCTTCCGTGGCAGCTCCCTGGGGCCGATCCTGGGGTTCAACGTGGTCATGAACATGGCCTTCGCCGCCCAGTCCTCGGTCATGGTGCTCCTGGTCCGGGACCACTTCGGGGTCCCCGCGGCCCTCTACGGCGTCTTCCTGGGCACCTCCGCGGTGGGTGCGCTGCTGGGCGCCTCCACGGTCAGCCGGATCGTCGGTCGACTCGGCCGGTTCCGCACGGAGATGGCGCTCTTCACTCTGGCGTCCGTGGCCAGCGTCGCCTTCGGCCTCGCCCCCAACGCCTACGCGGCAGCGGTGGCCTGGACGGTGATCGGGTTCGCCCTGACCTCCTCCAACATCGTGATGCTCAGCGCCATCCAGCTCATCGTCCCCGGTGCCCAGATGGGCCGGGTGATGTCCTGCGTCCAGGTGTCCGGTGCGGGCTTCTCCCCGATCGGTGCCCTGCTGGGCGGGGCGCTCGGCCGGGTCGAGCTGTCCTACGTTCCGGTGGCCGCGGGCGTGGTGGTCCTCGTCGCCTTGCTCCTGTCCGCGTCCGCGCTGCGCCGGGTCACTGCCCAGGCCGACGAACACGGGGCCGCTGCGATGGCCGAGGCCTCGGGAAATGTCGCTGACCTGGGTGAACATGAGTCGGAAGCGGGCAGGAGAAAAAGTAGGAACAGTTCCGAGGAGTGTGTCGTTCCGGCCCGCCCCGTTCGACGTACGGGTGAGAGCGGGGAACGGACCCCGTTCCACACCCGAAGAGCGGAGAACACCATGCGCTACCTGATGTCGATCATGAGCACTCCCGAGACCGAGGCCGCCGACTACGAGGTCGGCGCCGAGGTCTACGAGGAGATGGGCAAGTACAACGAGGAGATGATCCGGGCCGGAGTCCTGCTGGCAGGGGAGGGGCTCGCGCCCACCTCCGCCGGGGCCGAGGTCATCTTCAGCGACGGTGAGGCCACGGTGCTGGACGGTCCCTTCACCGAGGCCAAGGAGTTCATCGCGGGGTACTGGGTGCTCCAGGTGTCCTCGCACGCGGAGGCCCTGGAGTGGGCCAAGCGGTGCCCGCACCCGGCCAAGGGCGATCCGACCGAACTCAAGCTCCAGCTGCGGCGCATCGCCGAGCTAGAGGACCTCGAGGGCATGCCCGAGGAGGTCAAGGAGCACGAGCGCGAACGGCGTGCCCAGGAGGAGAGCCGCAACGGCTGAGCTCCGCCCCGGGTTTCCGGACCCCGTTGCACCGGTGTGGCCCGTGGTGCTGCGAAGGACCCATGGGCCACACCGGCGTCGGACGCGAGGTGGAGGCGGTTCTGGCGCGTCGAGTCGGCCCGCCTCGTCGCCACGCTCACCGGCATGGTCGGGGAGGCCGGGCTCGCTGAGGAGTCCGCCAGGACGCCCTGGTCTCCGCCCTGGAGAAGCGGCGTCCGGTTCGACCCGAGGACACCGACTGGAGCGCGCGCGGAGTCCGTCCGCCCGACCGAACTCACCCGTAACGAAGGCGAACGTGGCCTTCTCCTGGAACGCGCCCGGGTCCGGACGGTCAGGGGCGGTCCTGTGAGTGGCGGGCCCGGTGGTTCGCGACGTTGAGTCGGTTCCCGCACAGGCTCGGGGTGCAGTAGCGCCGTCGCCCCGCACGGCTGGTGTCGACGAACATGCCCTCGCACAGGGGTGAGGCGCAGTACCGGAACCGGTCGTGGCTCAGGACCTCGAGGACGCCGAGGAGCCCGGTTCCGACGAGCACCGCCAGCCGGTCCGCGAACGAGGCGTCCGGCACGATGCCGACGTACCACCGCCACCGGCCGTCAGCGTCGCGCTCCAGGGAGGGGCCGCCAGCCGCCCGCGCGACCAGGTCGTTGGCGGCTTCGGCGGTCTCGTTCTCGTCCTCCGTCTCCAGGATGCCCCGGACCCGGCGCCGCAGGGTCAGCACCTCCTCGAGGTCGTCCGGGCTCGGCTCACCCCAGTCGACGCCGTTCTCGGCCAGGAACTCCCGAAGCGCCCCGGTGCCGGAGAGCGCGTCTCCGGCCTCGCGGACCTGGGGAGAGGTGTTGACCAGGTCGGTGGCCAGGGCCGCCCCGGGGATGTAATCGGTGAAATCTATTTTCAAGCCTTACTCCATGCTAGCGTAAGCGTTGAAAATAGATTACACGCCTTACATGGGGGTTCGCTGTGTCGACCGACACCGAAAACTGGCAGCTCACCGACCGCGTCCGCCTCTCCGGCGGCGAGGTCCTCACCGGGGTCTTCGGGGACGGTGGCCCGCCCGTGGTCCTGGTCCACGGCACCCCGGCGTCGTCCTACCTCTGGCGCGGGGTCGTCCCCGCCCTCGCGCGGGAGCACACCGTCCACGTGTGGGACATGCTCGGCTTCGGAAGCTCCCACCCCGCACCGGGGGTGGCCCCGTCGATCGCCCGGCAGGCCCGCGCCCTGGCCGAGCTCGTCGAACACTGGAACCTGGAGGCGCCGGACCTGGTCGGACACGACATCGGTGGCGGTGTGGTCATGCGCGCCCACCTCGTAGAAGGGGTCCCCGCGCGCCGCCTCGCCCTGCTGGACGCCGCCGTCATCGGCCCGTGGAACACCCGTTTCACCGAACACATGCAGCGTCACGCGGACGTCTACGCGACCATGGAGCCGAGCGTGTTCGCCGACATCATCAACCCCCGCGTGCACACTGCCACCAGCCGTCCGATGACCGACGAGGTCGCGGCTGCCTACCTCGCGCCGTGGGCTGGTGAGGAGGGGCAGCGGCGCTGGATTGATCAGGTCGCGGCTGTCAGCTACCGCGACACCGAGGACGTCGTGCGCCGGCTGGGCGAGGTCACCGTGCCCACCCTGGTCCTGTGGGGAGAGGATGACAGCTGGATGCCCACCGCGATGGGCGACGAACTCGCCGCGGCGATCCCGGCCGCCGTCCAGGAGAGAATCGCGGGGGCGGGCCACTTCCTCCCCGAGGACGCCCCGGACGAGACCGCGGAGCGGCTCCTGCGCTTCCTCGGTCCCGGTGAGGACCGGCGCGGCACCGCCTGACCCCGGTTCTGCCGTGGGCAGGAACCCTGGCGTCGGCCCGGGACCACCCTCCAGACTGGCCGCATGACGAGACTTCTGGTTCTGGGCGGTACGGAGTTCGTGGGGCGAGCGGTCGCGGAGGAGGCGGTCGCCCGGGGCTGGGAGGTCACCGTCTTCCACCGGGGGACGCACGCGGCGCCCGACGGGGCCGAGGTCCGACACGGTGACCGCACCGAGCCGGGCGGGCTCGCCGCCCTGGAGTCGGGGGAGTGGGACCTGGTGGTCGACACCTGGGCGAAGGCCCCCGTGGCGGTGGCTGACGCGGCCCGGCTGCTGCACGGCAGGGTCGGCCACTACTCCTACGTCTCCAGCCGTTCCGTGTACGTCTCGCCCGCCGCGCCCGGAGCCGACGAGGACGCCCCCGTGGTGGAGGCCTCCGTTGACGACGACGGCACCGACTACGCGCGGGCCAAGCGCGGCGGTGAGCTGGCGGCGGAGGCGGTGTTCGGTGACCGGTCGCTGTTCGTCCGCGCGGGGCTCATTCTGGGCCCGTACGAGAACATCGGTCGGTTGCCGTGGTGGCTCAGCCGGATCGCCAGGGGCGGGCCGGTGCTGGCTCCGGGGCCGAGGGATCTCCCGCTCCAGTACGTCGACGCGCGCGACCTCGCGGCCTGGACCCTCGACGCGGCGCAGAAGGGGCTGAACGGGCCGTACAACATGGTCAGCCCGATCGGACACACCACCATGGAGGGCTTCCTGACGGCGTGCAGGGAGGTCACCGGCTCCGACGCGGAATTCCGCTGGACCTCACCCGAGGTCATCGCGGAGGCCGGGATCGCTCCTTGGCGGGAGCTGCCGGTCTGGCTGCCCCCGGGCGAGCTGCACGGGTTCCTGCATCAGGGGAACGTCGACCGCGCGCTCGCGACCGGGCTGCGTTGTAGGCCGGTGGAGGAGACCGTCGCGGACACCTGGGCGTGGCTGGAGTCCGTGGGCGGGGAAGCAGAGCAGCGACCGGACCGTCCCAAGGTGGGCCTGGACCCGGAGGTCGAGGCCCGCGTCCTGGGGTTGTGAGGTTCCTGGAAGCTGGCCTTCGGGTTGGGGCGAGGCTTCGATTGAGGGGCATCGTCGAGTCAGGGCTGGGTCGGCCCGGTGCCAGAACTCACGACTTCACGGGGTAGGGCGGTGCCAGGGCAGGGCCGGGCGGCGCTTGTCCGAGCCAGCCCCTGCGCCAGGACGGTTGTTCCACATCAACAGCAGATCGCGGGCGTAGTACCTGGCCCGGGGGTACCAGTGGCGCTGGCCGTCCACGGTGAAGGGCAGCGTGTCCGGGCGGTCGTCCTTGACCTGGACCAGGCTGCCGGTGTTGACCCCGATCAACTTGGCGAACCCACCCAGGGTGACCTGCTTGTCCAGGTCCTCCTCGGCCAGCTCCACCGGGTCGGGCCCGTGCGGCTCGAAAGGGGCCAGTTTGGCCGCGTCGTACAGGTTGCTGCCTCCACCACCGCCCCTGGCGCTCGCCCCGAGGCGCGTGCGCTCCGGGGCGGGGAAGTCGGGGTAGTAACGAGGCATGACGCGCACCACGTAGTCATGGTTGTATCCGCACCGGGCGGCCCATTCCTTGAGAGTGACCAGATCCTCGGTCTTGCGATCAGACACGTCTCCTCCGAAATGTGGCCGCTGATTGTCACTCGATGTATTACATCAAAAGTCACTTGTGGAGGAGCGTACACCTAGAACTACATACGCACATCCGCGTGCGGGGCAGCGAGGCACCGTGTTCGCGGGATGCTTCTGGTAGGAACGCCAGTGGCCCCCGGTCAACTGACCGGGGGCCACTGGCGTTACCGCTACGGGCGGATCGCAGTGGACAGCAATGCCGCCCACTCCTGGGCGGGGAACTCCAGGTGTCCAGCTTCCTGGTTCTGGGTGTCACGCACGGCGGACAGACCAGGGACGTCAGCGACCTCGACACAGTTCTGCCCGGTGGCGCTGCTGTAGCTGCTCTTTCGGAATGCCAGTTGGGATGCGGCAGGCATGACGGTCCTCTACTCGATCAGGTTCTTCAGGAAGTCGCGCGACGCTTCGACGCTCAGCGCCTGGGCGTGCACTCGGTCGTACAGCATCTCGTAATGGTCCAAGACCACGGGGTCCTCCGGGAACAGGCCGCTCACCGACTGCTCCAAGTACACCGTGGACGGGTCCGCTGGGAAGTCCAGGATGACAAACTGGCCCGTCATCGCTGCGTGCGGCCCACTGCTGTACGGCAGGATCTGAATCTGAACCCGGGCATCGGGCTTTTGGACTTCAAGAAGGTGTTCCACCTGGCTGGGGAGGACAGCGGCGGGAATTCGGTGAAAGGCGGCTTCATCAAGGATCGCCCACAGCTTCGGTCCTGCATCAGGGCTGAGGAGCGCTTGCCGCACCATCCGAGCCTCCACGCGCCGTTCAATTTGGCGGGTGTCGGTGACACCGGCGCTGATGACGGAGCGGGCGTACTCCTCTGTCTGGAGCAGGCCTGGAATGTAGAAGGCCTCGTATGTGCGGATACGGGAGGCCTCAGTCTCCAGGTCAACGTAGGCGCCAGAGCCGAGGATGTCGGAGTAGTTCACCCACCAACCCGTCTGTGATGCCTCGGTGGCGGTGCGCACGTAGGAGGCCCGCTCCGCCTTGTCAGTGACGCTGTAGACGTCCAGAAGTGCGAGCAGGTCATCGGTGTGGAGCCGCTTCCACTGCTGAGTTTCCAGCCGAGTGAGCTTGGCGGCAGACCACGGCCGGTCGGGTCTCAACGCTTTCGCCTTCTTTGCGACGGCGTCCACAGTGAGGCCGCTCTCCGCCCTGAGTGCATTGAGCTGCCGTGACAGGCGCTTTCTTCGCAGTGTGGGGCTGGCGGCCAAAGTGTCGTCCCTCCTACGGACGTGGGGTGGCTGGGCTCCTGATCCTACGCTCCGTGCATGAAAACCCGACATTTGTCGCACCATTCACATTGTGTGGTTGATTCACGCTGATCTTATTATCCATGTGACATGGATATTGCAGATTCGCTCTTCATGGGTCAGCATGGGAGGCACCAAGCTCCCCGCTGGGCTTCCCACCCGGCACGGTCCTTACCGGAGGTGTGCGCCCATGGCGCCCCGATCCCTGAAGCTCTCCGCGCTGGCATGCATGTGCCATCTCGCGTCCGGAGCGTTCCATCGCCGTCGTCCCAGGCAGGCCGCGCGTGTGCGGGCCTTCGCCGCGAACCCCGGCCGCACCACTTCTCGCTCTCGGGGGCCGCTGATCCCCTCGCCGCGGCGGCCGATCGATTCCGCCCCCATGCAGGTCCTGGAGGCTGTCATGGCCGGGTTGCGGCGTTGGGCGGTTGCCCTGTGAGTGCGCTCTCTCCCGAGCTGACCCACCGTGAGTCGACGGTCCGCCTGGCCAGCTGCATCAAGCCGTTCCACGCCCACTACTTCTCCCGAACCGTGGGAACGCCCTTCCGTAGGCGCAAGGACGCCTTCGCCGGACTCCCTGGCCTGATGCCCCTGGTGCGGGCGTACCGGGACACCAGCGCCGCCGAACGCAGCAAGGACCACCAGTTCCTGTTCACCCTCCTGGGCTCGGGACTGGCCAACAACGCCCTCGCCCACGCTCTGTCGAGTGAGCACGACAGCACCTACTCACTCACCGTGGACAGGGGCGCGACCGGGACGACGCTGACCTGCCAGGACCAGGGCACCCGTCACCTCATGGCCCCCGGCCCGCTCACCGCCAGCAACCTGGACCCCCTCGGCTCCACCACTGGCCAGGGGATCGGTTTGGGGCTGGTCAACGCGTTGGCGGACCGGTGGGGAGACAACGGCAACTCGAAGCTCCGGCAGGTCTGGTTCCACCTGTCCCACGCCCTGGCTGACAGCCCCCGGACGCGGATCAACACCGAAGAAGCTGAGGTGGAGTGCTGATGTTGGACGTCGACACCAGGGACATGCTGGCCGTTGCCGAGGACGCCCTGACCGCGCCCACCCATCTCACCCCCGCGCAGCTGGACGTGTGGCACAACCACACCCTTCGCAACCGCATCCCCCTGGTCCTGGAGGCCCTGCGGATCGCCCGGGAGGAGAGTGACGCCGAGGTGGCGATGCAGCTGATTGACCAGGCCATCCACGACCACCCCGCACCCACACGCGTTCCCGGCAACAGGCCGGTAGCGGGCGCGGTCCCGAAGCAGAACGACCCCTGCGAGAGTCTCCCGGTTCCCGAACACGTGCTCTGCACCCTGCTGCACAAGCACTGGAACATGACCATCGAAGGCAAGCACCCGAACGAGGTCTACGTGGCGCGCCGCCCCCTGGGCTGGACCGGTGACGGCGACCCCTACGAGCGCATCACCGCACCCAATCGCACCGAACTCCTGCGGCTGCTCGCCCACCGGCGCCTGGGTGTTCACAGGAGTGACCCGGAACCTCCGCCCGCTGCCTGAGAGCCCCCGAAGCCCTTCCATGAAAAAGCTCTGGCGGGTGCGTCAACACCCCCAGAGCAGGCCGACAAGCACCACTCATCTAAGGAAGAGATTGCCGACATGCCCATTGTGCCGCACACCCATGCCCCCAACCACTCGATCACCCCACCCGCCGTGCCTCGGTGGGAGTGCCGCGTCTACCCGGGCCAGCTCACCCAGATCCGCCAGGTCCGCGCCGACCTGGCCGTGGACCTCGGCCGAATGACCGGCCTGCCGGTCGAGGCGAGGGAGGAGATGGTGTTGTGTCTGAGCGAGATGTTCGCCAACGCCTGCGAGCACTCCCGTTCCGGGCAGGACCCCGACGGACGGGTCGTGCGGACCCTGGAACTGCCACGTCCGGGCACGGTCCGGGTCTCGATCATCGATGACGGCACCCGCACCAACACCACCTCGGTCTCTTCCCCGAAGGTTCCGCGTCGTCGTACGCGCAAGGGGTGGGATCAGGCCGAACGTGGCCGGGGCCTGCTGCTGCTCGGTCGCCTCACCACCCGGTGGGGGGTCCGGCCGGTGCTGGACTTCCCGTTCTGCGCCGGGCTGGGCACCGTCATCTGGGCCGAGTTCACCCACCCCGCACTGGCCTGCGGTGGGGACACCTGTGGCGGGGCTGCCCGATGAGCGGATCCCAGGTCAGCTCGCAGATCCGGTCGGTCCTGACCGCACCCCGAGGCCACCGCTTCCCCCGGACGAACGCACGTTCACCCCGGCCCGCCGTCCCGGCCCTGCAATCAGAGTCCGCCTGGACCGAGACGCACCAGGACCGCCAGGAACGCCTCCTACGCCAGATGGGCGACAACCCCCGGGTGGCCTACATGCTCGAACACGGCCCCGTCCCGCACTGGGTCAAGGTGGCCCGCCACCACCGCGAAGAGAAGGCGAGGCAGGCCCAACAGGCGGAGGCCGCATCCCTTGCCGAGCCGGAACCCGCTTTGCCCCGGGGCCGCCACAGGGCGCCCCGCCCCTGGTGGGCATGGCCCGCCACCGCCATCAGCTCCACCCTCCTCCTGGGCCTCAACGCCCTGGAGATCCTGGACCAGAACCTAACCCAACACACCGGCATCCTGACCTGAACCGACCGGAGGTCGGGACCCGGAACCCACCGGGCCCCGACCGTCCCCGCGTGCGAGAAGCAGAACGGCCCCCAGAGGGTTCTGAGGGCCGCTGGTCCCCCACAGGCGCGGGGGCAGTCTCGTTGGCCTGCGCGTTCACGAGCCCTGAGGCGTCATTTCCGCGCGTAACTGAGAATCAGCTGTTACACCCAATCCCACATGTGCACCTCCACAAGTCGACGGAACCATAGCCCAACTCCGTCAGACTAACTACTTCTCGCGAATGTGGGCAATCGCGGCTATCAGAAATAGAGGCGCACTTTCTGGGTGATTGCCTCGGTGTCCGCGCGGCTGGTATCGGTAAGCTGCGGCTTTCCACCCTGTGAGGAAGCGACGGCCCCGAGCAGTTTCGGCCACGTGGTCGCAGCTGAAGGAGCACTGCGGAGGGAGCTCGCTCCGAGGGTCGCACCCCCGCGTTACCCTCCACGCCATGCTCTTGGACTCGATCACCCTCCAGGCCGACGATCCCACCACCCTGGCCCGCTTCTGGTCGCAGGCCCTGAGGGTGCCGATCGTGCTTGGAGAGCCATTCGGCCTGCTGCTCCCGACCTCGGGTGTGCCGCTACGCGTCATGGCGGCCCCGACCTCCACACCTCGGTCCGCGACAGCCATCACGCGGCTGCACCTCGACCTCAACGGCGGGAGCGACCACCGGTCCTGGGCCCGAACCCTGTGCTCGCTGGGCGCGTCCCCCCGCGATGTGGGGCAGGGGGACGCTGCATGGGAGGTGCTGGCCGACGTCGAGGGAAACCTGTTCTGTGTGATGCCCGGCGATCGCTATGAGCAGGCAGAACCCGGACTGGGCTCACTGCCCGTGGACTCCGCGCGCCCTCGGGCCGATCGGGACTTCTGGGCCCGGATCACCGGCTGGACACCCGCCGAGGGGAATGCCCCGGAGCTGCGTCCCCCGCACGGTCTCGGCATCCACTTGGCGTTCTGTGACGAGCTCGGCCCCAAGCCCGCGGCCGAACCGAACCTCATGGGCCTGGCCCTGCGTCTCGACAAGGACGAACGGGAGGCCGACGCCCTGGAACTGTTGGTGAAAAGGGGCGCGGTTCGTGTGGAAACCGAGGACGAGGCCCCCTGGCATCTGCTGACCGATCCTTCGGGGAACGAGTTCAGACTTCTGAAAGCGCCGATCTGAGTTCTCATGTTCGGGCCGTGAGTGAGGCGATCGGTATCGGATACCGGCGATGCCGTATTCAGCCTGATGAGCGGTGTACTTCGCCGACAGTGCTCGAACGAAGTGACCAATGATATCTGTGTCCGTTTTCCGACAACGTGCAGAAATGGCCGGTCGTCCCCGCAAACCACCGAGCCCCAGAGGGCATCCCACGGAGTGACATCCCCCGACCCTGGAGCAGCCATGGCCCACACGTCCTCCGGTGACAGCAGCCCCGGAGCCGCCCTCACCGTCGCCATCCTCACGCTCGTGTGCTGCAACCTGATCGGCGGCGTCGTCGGCGTGGCCTTCGCGGCGGTGGCGATGGGCAAGGAGGACGAGGAGGAACGGGCCCGCTTCACCGGCTACGCCTGGACCGCGATCGTCGTCGGTCTGGTGCTGAGCGGGCTGGGGATCCTCCTGTTCCTCTGAGCCGGGACGGCGAGGGACCGCACACGGTCCCTCGCCGCCGGTCAGGCCGCCTTGCGGGTGGTCACGTTCAGCTTGTCGCGCTCGTCGTTGACATCCACCCGGATGGTGTCCCCGTCGGTCAGCTCACCCGAGAGCAGCTCGCGGGCGAGCGGGTCGCCGATGCTGGACTGCACCAGGCGGCGCAGCGGGCGGGCGCCGTAGTTCGGGTCGTATCCGGTCAGCGCCAGCCACTCCCGGGCCGCCGGGGTCACGTCCAGCGACAACTGCCGGTCGGCCAGACGCCGGGCCAGCTTGTCCACCTGGATGTCGACGATCCGGGTCAGGTCCTCCGTGGACAGCGCGTCGAACATGATCACGTCGTCCAGCCGGTTGAGGAACTCCGGCTTGAACGTGGCCCGCACGACGTCCATGACGCGTTCCCTGCGGGTGGCCTCCTCCAGTGACTGGTCCACCAGGAACGGAGAACCGAGGTTGGAGGTGAGGATGAGGATGGTGTTGCGGAAGTCCACCTGACGGCCTTGGCCGTCGGTGAGGCGCCCGTCGTCCAACACCTGGAGCAGGGTGTCGAACACCTCCAGGTGGGCCTTCTCCACCTCGTCCAGCAGCACCACCGTGTACGGGCGGCGCCGCACGGCCTCGGTGAGCTGGCCGCCCTCCTCGTAGCCCACGTAGCCGGGGGGCGCGCCCACGAGCCGGGACACCGAGTGCTTCTCTGAGTACTCGCTCATGTCGATACGCACGATCGCGCGCTCGTCGTCGAACAGGAACTCGGCCAGGGCCTTGGCCAGCTCGGTCTTGCCCACACCGGTCGGGCCGAGGAACAGGAACGAACCCGTGGGGCGGTCCGGGTCGGAGATCCCCGCCCGGGCCCGGCGCACCGCGTCGGACACCGCCTGCACGGCGTCCTTCTGGCCGATCAGTCGCTGCCCCAGCTCGTCCTCCATGCGCAGCAGCTTGGAGGTCTCGCCCTCCATCAGCCGACCCACGGGGATGCCGGTCCACGCGGAGACGACGTCGGCGATCTCGTCGGCGCCCACCTCGTCCTTGACCATGGTGTCGCCGGTGGTGGCCTCGGCGTTCTCCTCGGCTTTGGAGGCCTCCTCGACCTGCTTCTCCAACTGCGGGATGTCCCCGTACATCAGCCGGGAGGCCTCCTCGAAGCGGCCCTCGCGCTCGGCCAGCTCGGCCTTGGTGCGCATCTCGTCCAGCTGGCCCTTGAGGTCGCCGACCCGGTTCAGTCCGGCCTTCTCCTGCTCCCACCGGGCCACGAGGCCGGTGAGCTGCTCCTGGCGGTCGGCGAGGTCGGCGCGCAGCCGCTCCAGCCGCTGCTGGCTCGCGGGGTCGGACTCCTTGTCGAGGGCCATCTCCTCCATCTTGAGCCGGTCCACCGTGCGGCGCAGTTCGTCGATCTCCACGGGGCTGGAGTCGATCTCCATGCGCAGCCGGGAGGCCGCCTCGTCGATGAGGTCGATCGCCTTGTCGGGCAGGAACCGCGCGGTGATGTAGCGGTCGGACAGCGTCGCGGCGGCCACCAGGGCGGAGTCGGAGATCTGCACCTTGTGGTGCGCCTCGTAGCGCCCCTTGAGCCCGCGCAGGATGGCGATGGTGTCCGTGGCGGACGGCTCGCCCACCATGACCTGCTGGAAGCGGCGCTCCAGCGCGGGGTCCTTCTCGATCTTCTCCCGGTACTCGTCCAGGGTGGTCGCGCCCACCATGCGCAGCTCGCCCCGGGCCAGCATCGGCTTGAGCATGTTGCCCGCGTCCATGGCGCCCTCGGCCGCGCCCGCCCCCACCATGGTGTGGAGTTCGTCGATGAACGTGATGACCTGGCCCTCGGACTCCTTGATCTCCGAGAGCACCGCCTTCAGCCGCTCCTCGAACTCGCCCCGGTACTTGGCGCCCGCCACCATCGCGGACAGGTCGAGGCTGATCAGGCGCTTGCCCAGCAGCGACTGCGGGACGTCACCGGCCACGATGCGCTGGGCCAGGCCCTCGACCACGGCGGTCTTGCCCACGCCGGGCTCACCGATGAGCACGGGATTGTTCTTCGTGCGTCGGCTCAGGACCTGGATGACCCGGCGGATCTCCCCGTCCCGCCCGATGACCGGGTCCACCTTGCCCTCACGGGCGCGCTCGGTGAGGTCCACACCGAACTTCTCCAGCGACTGGTAGGTGTCCTCGGGGTTCTCCGAGGTGACCTTGCCGGTGCCGCGTACCCGCTCGAAGGCCTCCAGCAGCGTGTCCGGGGCGGCCCCGGCCTCGTTGAGCAGCCGGGCCGCCTCACCGCCGTCGGTGGCCAGCCCGACCAGCAGGTGCTCGGTGGAGACGTACTCGTCCTCCATCTGCTGCGCGCGCTGGGCGGCGGTGTTGATGGAGACGATGAGCTGGCGCGAGGAGGTCGGGGAACTGACCGTCGAACCGGCCGCCTTGGGAAGGGCGCCGATGGCGGACTCGACCTTGTCCTTGAGCTGGTCGGGGTTGGCGCCGACCTCCTTGAGCAGCGGTCGGGTGATGCCCTCGGCCTGGTCGAGCAGGGCCTTCAGCAGGTGCAGCGGCTCGGTCTGCGGGCTGCCGTCGGCGGTGGCCTCACGGATCGCGGAGGCCAGGGCCTCCTGGCTCTTCCGCGTGAGCTTGTAGTTCACGTCCGGTTACTCCTTCCACATATATTGTTACTCAGAGTGATCATGCTGGGCCGAACTCTTCGGGTCCCGCATCGCGGTTCCCGTCGGTCAGCCCTGGGCCGGACCGCCCGTCTCGGGCTCGTCCCCCCGGCCACCGGGGCCACTCTGGCCGCCCGCCCCGCCCTGGCGGCCCTGGTCCGGGTGCTCGCCCTCGGGATCGGCGGTGTTGAAGATCGTGACGCGGGTGCGGCGCACCAGCTCCCCGCGTACCGGCCCGCCCTCGGGACGGGCCGGACGGCCCCGCCGGGACACCGCCCGGCGGGCCGCCTCAAGCTCGTTGGCCAGGTGGAACGCCTGCTCGCGCAGCTGCTCCACCTCGTGCTGCAACTCCAGGATCCGCTTGATACCGGCGAGGTTGATGCCCTCCTCCTGCGACAGGCGCTGCACCTCGCGCAGCGTCCGTACGTCACGCATGGAGTACCGGCGACCCCGGCCGGAGGTACGGCCCGGAGACACGATCCCGAGCCGGTCGTACTGCCGCAGCGTCTGCGGATGCATCCCGGCCAGCTCAGCGGCCACCGAGATCACGTAGACCGGTGCGTCGACGCCGAAGGCAGGATCGTTCACGTTGTTCACGCGCCCTTCGCCCGCGCTTCGAGCCCGTCGCGCGGGTCGTAGTCGGAGGTCGCCGCGCGGAACTTCTCCAGGGCCTCACGGGCGTCGCCGTTGAGGATCTGGGGCACGGCCACTTCGAAGGTGACGAGCATGTCCCCCGTGGTTCCGTCCTTGCGGGTGCCGCCCTTGCCGCGCACCCGCAGCGTGCGCCCGTTCTGGGTGCCCGGCGGCACCTTCACGGTGACCGGGAAGCCGCCGAGGGTGGGTACCCGGACGTCGGCGCCCAGGGCCGCCTCGGGGAAGGTCACCGGAACGGTGATGGTCACGTTGTCGCCGTTCCTGCCGAACACCGGGTGCCCCTTCACGTGGACGACGACGTAGAGGTCACCGTTGGGGCCGCCGTGCTCGCCGGGGGCGCCCTTGCCCTTGATGCGGATGCGCTGGCCGTCGTTGACTCCGGCCGGGATGCGGGTCTGTATGGTGCGGGTGCTCTTGCCGCGTCCGCTGCCGGTGCAGGTGGGGCAGGGGTCGTCGACCACGAGGCCGCGTCCCCTGCACTCGCTGCACGGCTCGGACAGCGAGAAGCCGCCCAGGTTGGTGCTGTCGTGCCCGGTGCCGCTGCACTTGGGGCACATGCGCGGGGCCGTGCCGGCGCGCGCTCCCGTGCCCTTGCACGTGGGGCACGGGGCCTCGCTGCTCAGCTGGAACGAACGGGTCACCCCGTCCGCGGCCTCGCGGAAGCTCAGTGTCGCCTCGGTCTCGACGTCGGATCCGCGCCTGCTGCGGGTGGCGGTGCCGCCCCGCCCGCGGTTGCCGAACAGTCCGCCGAAGATGTCGCTCAGGCGCTCTCCGCCAGCGGCCCCGCCGCCGGAGCTCTGGCCGAAGATGTCGCTCATGTCGAACCCGCCGGGACCGGCGCCGCCGGGCCGGTACGACCCGCCGAACATGGAGCGCGCCTCGTCGTACTCCTTACGGCGCTTCTCGTCCGACAGGACGTTGTACGCCTCGGAGATCTCCTTGAAGCGGTCCTCGGCCTTGGGGTCGTCGGTGTTCGCGTCCGGGTGGTTCTCCCGGGCCAACTTGCGGTAGGACGACTTGATCTCGTCCTTGGAGGCCGTCTTTGAGACTCCCAGGACCTTGTAGTAGTCCTTCTCCAGGTAGTCCTTGGTGCTCATCGACTGGTGCCTTCTCCCGCTGGTGCCGGTTGCGTCCGATGTTTCCACGTGGCCCCGTACCGCTGGGGTGCCGGGGGCGGCCCGGGGCCGTGACCGACGCTCTCACGTCGGCCACGGCCGGGTCCATGCCTGCCTGCTCGAGGCGTTGTTACTGCTTGTCCTCGCCGTTCTCGGCGGTGGAGTCGTCGGCGTCCGAGGACGGGGCGGCGGACTCGTCGTCCCCCGCGCCCTCCAGCGGCTCGCCGACCACCACGCGGGCGGGGCGCAGAACCCGCTCACCCATGCGGTACCCAGGCTGGAACACCTCGATCACCGTCTGGACGGAGATGTTCGGAACCGGAACCAGGGTGAGCGCCTCGTGGACGTTCGGGTCGAACTCGTCGCCCTGCTCGGCGTACTTCTCCAGGCCCAGCTTGGTGGCAGTGGCCTCCAGGGCCTCACCCACCGCCTTGAACCCGCCGTTGAGCTCGTCGTGCTCACGGGCCCGACCGATGTCGTCCAGGATCGGCAGGAGTTCGCCGACGACCTGGGTGGTGGCGACCTCACGGACGGCCACGCGGTCGCGCTCGACACGCTTGCGGTAGTTGGCGTACTCCGCCTGCACCCGCTTGATGTCGTTGGTGAGCTCGATGACCCGCTCGTCCGCGTTGATCGCCTCGGTCACCACGGACTCCGGGGTGTCCGGAACCTCGGGGACGTCCTCGATCTCGACCTCGACGACCTCGGGCTCCTCCTCGGAGTCCGTGGTCTCCTCGGCGGACGCACCCTCGTGGGTGCGGGCCTCGCCGGTCTCGGGGTCGACCTTGCGGTTGTCGCGGATCACCGGACCCTGGTTCTCGTCACCCGATTCGGGGTTGTTCTTGTCCTTGTCCGACGGCGCCATGTCCGACGCTCCCTCCTTCCTCGCCTCTCACCGGTCCTCGGGGTCAGGACCCCTGGTTGCCCTTGCCGTTCTCCTCGTCGACGATCTCGGCGTCGACGACGTCCGCGTCCTCGGTGGAGGAGTCGGCGTTCTCGGAACCGGGCTGAGCGGCGCCCTCACCCTGCTGGCCCTGGCTGTAGATCGCGGAACCGATCTTCTGGCTGGCCAGCGCGACCTTCTCGCTCGCGGAGCGGATGGCCTCGGTGTCGGTGCCCTCCAGAGCGGTCTTCAGCTCGGCGACGGCGGCCTCGGTCTCGGAGCGCACGTCCGCCGGGACCTTGTCCTCGTTGTCCTTGATGACCTTCTCGGTCTGGTAGACGAGGGACTCGGCGTTGTTGCGGACCTCGGCCTCCTCGCGGCGCTTGCGGTCCTCCTCGGCGTACTGCTCGGCGTCGCGGACCATCTGGTCGATGTCGTCCTTGGACATCGCCGAACCACCGGAGATGGTGACGGACTGCTCCTTGCCGGTGCCCAGGTCCTTCGCGGTGACGCTGACGATGCCGTTGGCGTCGATGTCGAAGGCGACCTCGATCTGCGGGACGCCGCGCGGCGCCGGGGGCAGACCGGTCAGGTCGAAGACGCCCAGCTTCTTGTTGTACTGGGCGATGTCACGCTCGCCCTGGTACACCTGGATCTGCACGGACGGCTGGTTGTCGTCGGCCGTCGTGAAGATCTCGGAGCGCTTGGTCGGGATGGTCGTGTTGCGCTCGATGAGCTTGGTGAACACGCCGCCCTTGGTCTCGATGCCCAGGGAGAGCGGGGTGACGTCCAGCAGCAGGACGTCCTTGACCTCGCCCTTGAGCACACCGGCCTGGAGCGCGGCGCCGATGGCCACGACCTCGTCCGGGTTGACGCCCTTGTTGGGGTCCTGCCCGCCGGTCATCTCCTTGACCAGCGTGGCGATGGCGGGCATACGGGTCGACCCGCCGACCAGGACCACGTGGTGGATCTGGTCGAGGCTGATCCCGGCGTCCTTGATGACCTGCTGGAACGGGGTCTTGGTCCGCTCGACCAGGTCGGCGGTCAGGCGCTGGAACTCGGCGCGGGTGAGCTTCTCGTCCAGGTGCAGCGGGCCCTCGGCCGAGGCCGTGATGTAGGGCAGGTTGATCTGCGTCTCGCTGGAGCTGGAGAGCTCGATCTTGGCCTTCTCGGCGGCCTCGCGCAGACGCTGGAGCGCCATCTTGTCCTTGGCGAGGTCCACGCCGTTGGAGTTCTTGAACTTCTCGACCAGCCAGTCGACGATCGACTGGTCCCAGTCGTCGCCGCCGAGGTGGTTGTCGCCGTTGGTCGCCTTGACCTCCACGACGCCGTCGCCCACCTCGAGGAGGGAGACGTCGAAGGTGCCGCCACCGAGGTCGTAGACGAGGATCGTCGCCTCGTCCTCCTTCTCCAGGTGGTAGGCGAGCGCGGCCGAGGTGGGCTCGTTGATGATGCGCAGGACGTTCAGGCCCGCGATCGTGCCGGCCTCCTTGGTGGCCTGGCGCTGCGAGTCGCTGAAGTAGGCCGGGACGGTGATGACCGCGTCGGTCACGTCCTCGCCCAGGTAGGCCTCGGCGTCGCGCTTGAGCTTCTGGAGGATGAAGGCGCTGATCTGCTGCGGGTTGAAGGTCTTGTCGTCGATCTGCACCGACCAGTCGGTGCCGATGTGACGCTTCACCGAGCGGATGGTCCGGTCGACGTTGGTGACGGCCTGACGCTTGGCCACCTCGCCGACGAGCACCTCACCGTTCTTGGCGAAGGCCACGACCGAAGGGGTGGTGCGGGAGCCCTCGGCGTTGGTGATGACCGTCGGCTCGCCACCCTCAAGGACCGCGACACACGAGTTCGTCGTACCGAGGTCGATTCCGACCGCACGTGCCATGGTTGTTTCCTCCGTCAAAGTTGAGTCGTTCAGGCGTAATTTTGCTTCGTCGGGTTGGGGCTGTCAAGTCAGTTGAGTCGACCCCACTCAAGTTGCTTCCTACGCCCTGACAACGGGTGGCCGTGCGGGGATGTTCCCGACCTGGGCCGATTTCACGAGGGGATCGGGTGAACCCCGGGAGAACTCGGGGACATCCTTGACCTGGAAACCAGGGATGCCGGGGGCGTCTCGGGGTCGCCTTCGGGGGGTGTCGGCGGGGCGGGCGGGGCGGCGCGCCGCGACACGGCGGGGGGTTGTCCCGGGGGCCGGGTGGCCCGTGTCGTGCCCCCGGTCCGCTTTGATGGGGGTGTGCGGTGTGTTCGGGGTGTGCCGGTGCGCACCCGCGTGAACCGAGTCGCCTCGCGACTGGCTACCGTGGGCACCCGCCGCCGAGCGGGTGGACTCCGGGTCGGTGGCCACCGTGCTATTACTCGCTAGTAACATCAATAGGGACCACCGGTGTGTGGCGCACCGGTAGACGGAAGCAGGATGGGAGGCCACGGACGATGCATCCTCTGTACTTGACGCTGGGCATCATCACCTCGGTCTTCGCCGTGGTCGCGTTCACCTTGTTCGGTCTGGCCCTTCGCCAGATCGTGCGAACCGTGGGTGTCGGCCGAACGGTGGAGCCGGAGCGGAAGGGGCCGTTCGGACAACGGTTCACGATGACGCTCATCGAGATCCTCGGACACACGAGGATGCTCAAGCGGCCGTGGGTCGGTGTGGCCCACTGGTTCGTGATGGTCTCCTTCCCGCTGCTGGTCTTCACGGTGATCGAGGCGCAGGGTGAGGTCTTCTACCCGCACTTCAAGCTGCCGCTGATCCACGACTGGGTCCTCTACGGCCTGGCCATCGAGATCATCGCCGGGGCCAGCCTCGTCAGCATCATCGGTCTGACGGTCTACCGCCTGTTGAACGGCCCCCACCGCAAGGGCCGGGACTCCCGCTTCTACAACTCCAAGACGTGGACCGCGTACTACGTCGAGGCCTACCTGTGGGCCCTGCTGATCTCGATCTTCGTGATCCGCGGTCTCAAGGTCGCCATCGAGGACTTCCCGTTCCCGGTCTGGGCCACCCCGATCTCCCACGCCGTCGGAGCGATCCTGCCGACCGACGTCGCCGTGGCCGAGCCCGCCATCGCCCTGGTCGCCGCGTTCAAGCTGATCATCAGCTACGCGTTCTTCGCGATCCTGTACTTCAAGCTCACCATGGGCATCGGCTGGCACCGTTTCATCGCGCCGTTCAACATCTACTTCAAGCGCAACGCCGACGGCACCCCGACCCTCGGCGCCGCCAAGCAGATGATGGACAAGTCCGGCACCAAGCCCCTCGACTTCGAGGAGGCCGACCCGGACGAGGACCCGTTCGGCGCCGGCAAGCTGGAGGACTTCACCTGGAAGGGCCTCCTGGACTTCACCAGCTGCACCGAGTGCGGCCGCTGCCAGTCCCAGTGCCCCGCGTGGAACACCGGCAAGCCGCTCTCCCCCAAGAAGGTCATCCTCGACCTCCAGAAGCACACCTACGAGAAGGCCCCCTACCTCCTCAAGGGCATCACCGAGGAGACCATCGCCGAGGGCGCCGACGACAGCCACGCCGGAGTCGACGTCCTCGCCCTCCTCAACAAGCCGCTGGTCGGCACCGAGGAGGAGGGTGGCGTCATCCACCCCGACGAGCTGTGGGCCTGCACCAACTGCGGTGCGTGCGTGGAGCAGTGCCCGGTCGACATCGAGCACATCGACCACATCCTGGACATGCGCCGCTACCAGGTCATGGTCGAGTCCAACTTCCCGTCCGAGGCCAACACCCTGCTCAAGAACCTTGAGAACAAGGGCAATCCGTGGGGCATGGCCGAGGACCGGCGCATGGACTGGATCGAGGAGCTCGCCTCCCAGGAGAACCCGGTCGAGGTCCCGGTCGTCGAGGACAAGCTGCCCGAGGGCACGGAGTACCTGTTCTGGGTCGGCTGCGCCGGTGCCCTGGAGGACCGCGCCAAGAAGACCACGAAGGCCATCGCCGAGCTGCTGGACATCGCGGGCGTGAAGTTCGCCGTCCTGGGCGGCATGGAGGCCTGCACCGGTGACCCCGCGCGCCGCCTCGGCATGGAGTACGTCTTCCAGATGCTGGCCCAGCAGAACGTGGAGACACTCAACGAGGCCGGGGTCACGAAGATCGTGGCCAGCTGCCCGCACTGCTTCAACACGCTGGCCAAGGAGTACCCGCAGCTGGGCGGCACCTACGAGGTGATCCACCACAGCCAGCTGCTGGCCAAGCTGGTCGAGGAGGGGCAGCTCACCCCGGTGAACTCGATCGACGAGAACATCACCTACCACGACCCGTGCTTCCTGGGCCGCCACAACAAGGTGTACACGCCCCCGCGCGACATCATGGCGCAGGTGCCCGGCGTCAAGACGCAGGAGATGCACCGCCACAAGGAGCGTGGCTTCTGCTGCGGCGCCGGTGGTGCCCGCATGTGGATGGAGGAGCGGATCGGCAAGCGCATCAACACCGAGCGTGTGGACGAGGCGCTGACCACCAACCCGGACACCGTCTCCACCGCGTGCCCGTTCTGCCAGGTCATGCTCGGTGACGCGATCAACGAGAAGAAGTCGTCGGGCGAGGCCAAGGAGTCGCTGGAGGTCGTCGACGTCTCCCAGCTGCTCCTGCGTTCGGTCAAGGGTGAGAACCCGGCCCCGGGCGAGGAGAAGGAGACCGCCGACGCCCAGTAGCCGTGCCGCGCCGGGGCGGGCCCCGGTGCGGTGACGACGATCCGTGCTCGGAGGGGGCGGGGTGCCACGCGCACCCCGCCCCCTCCGCGTGTCCGGGGCCGGGAGCCGCCTGGCCACTGGTCCGACCTGCCCGTTTTCCGGGAACCTCCGGAGGCTCTCCCGGCTCGATACGGGTGTATCGAAAAAGCGGGGGTGTGCCAGAATGACCCCGTGCCGAAGGTCGTAGACAGGGAAGCCCGACGGGATCGGGTCGCCGAGGCGATCCACCGCATCGCCGCCCGGGAGGGGCTCGAAGGGGTCAGCGTGCGGGTGGTCGCCGCCGAGGCGGGGCTGTCCGTGGGCGCCGTGCAACGGGAGTTCGCCACCAAGGACGAACTGCTGCACTTCGCGCTGCGTGCCTCCGTCGAGGAGGTGTCCGCGCGTTTCGGCCGGTTCCGGGTCGGCCCGGTGGCCCTCACCGTCGCTGAGGGGCTACGGCAGGTGCTCCTGGACCTGCTCCCCACCGACGAGCGGCGCCGGGCCCAGACGCGGATCTGGGCTGCCTTCTACGCACGCGCGGCCGTGGACCCGGTCTTCGCCGGGGTGCTGGCCGAACTGGACACCCAGGCCAGGGGGCACCTCCGCGTCGCCCTGGAGTACGCGAGGGACCAGGGTGAGCTCGCCCCGGGGCAGGAACCGGAGGCGGCGGCGGAACTGCTGATGGTGCTCATGGACGGCCTGTGGCTCACCTGCGCGCGCCTGCCGGAGGGGGCCGACCTGTCTGCTCAGCGCGCGGCGGTGGAGTCGGCGGTCCGGCTGGTCACCGCCTGAGGCACGCGGCGGGAAACGGTCGGGACGCGATTGGTGTCCTTGGTCCCGGAACAGGTGCACGGCGGAATCGGCCCTTTCGGTCACGGCCCTGACCAGCGCCTTTATCGGGCCGCAGGAATTCCTGGGAGATGTCGGTAAAACCTTTCGCGGATCGTGTGATCGCCGGTGGCCGCATTTTTGGGGTCCGGTGTGGATGGCCGTCTTCCCTGGTGACTCAGGGGTTCTCGGCGTTCCGGAGGTCGCGGGGGTGATGCCATTCGCACCAGCGTTCGGCCTGCGCCCGACTCGGGGTCGGCGCCCTCGGGACGATGTTTCCCAAGAAGAAAGCAGCCAATCCTCGCGTCGCGGGAATCCACCCTTCGGAATTGCCGCATTCCACCACGCGCCCGGTTCGAGTCGTGTAGAACGTTGGTGACCGCCGAGGGTCCGCGCCCGGCATTGTGTGTGAGGGGACGGGCGCGGCCCCGACAGGCGGCGACGGCCGCGCTCGTACGTGAGTTGACGAAGGGGCACGTACGAACGCGGCCGTGTTCCCGCGGTCCGGCGGAGGGGCCGGAGCCGCGGGACGGAACGCGGACGGGCCCCGGGATGACATTTGTCAGCGGCGGGGGCGGATGAAGTGTCATCGGCGAGGGGTGACAGCGGCGTCTGTCAGCCGGGGCCCGGTTCGAGGGACTCTGGTGGCATGACGACGACAGAGCACACCGGACCTTCCGCCGCGACCCAGGACCCCGAGTCGACCACGGGTCCCTCGGTGGTCGTCAGCGACCTCCACCAGCACTACGGCGAATTCGAGGCGGTCCGGGGCGTCTCCTTCGAGATCCGGCCCGGTGAGCTCTTCGCCCTTCTCGGCACCAACGGCGCGGGGAAGACCACCACCATCGAGACGCTGGAGGGATTCCGGCGGCCCAGCTCCGGAACGATCCGCGTGTTCGGACAGGACCCCTTCGGCCAGCCCCCCGGCGTGCGGGAGCGGGTCAACGCCGTCCTCCAGGGCAGCGGGCTCCTGGAGGACCTGAGCGTGGACGAGAGCCTCAGGCTCACCAGCGACCTCGCCGCCTCCCCCCGGGACGTCGAGGAGATCCTCCACCTGGTCAACCTCACGGACAAGCGCGGACTGCGCGTCCGGCAGCTCTCCGGCGGGCAGAAGCGCCGCCTCGACCTGGG
Source organism: Nocardiopsis sp. B62 (assembly GCF_018070675.1). Taxonomy (NCBI): domain Bacteria; kingdom Bacillati; phylum Actinomycetota; class Actinomycetes; order Streptosporangiales; family Nocardiopsidaceae; genus Nocardiopsis; species Nocardiopsis sp. B62. The sequence continues at coordinate 40,536 of NZ_JAGPXK010000010.1, forward strand.
TTCGGCGCTGCTGACCCGGCCCGAGGTCCTCTACCTCGACGAACCCACGACCGGTATGGACCCCGAGGCGCGGCACGAGACCTGGCGGATCATCAACGACCTCAAGGAGAGCGGGGTGGCGGTCCTGCTCACCACGCACTACCTGGAGGAGGCCGAGCGCCTCGCCGACCGGCTCGCCATCATGCACCGGGGCGAGATCCGGGTGGAGGGCACCCTGGCCGGGGTGCTCGCGGGCTGGGGTGACCGGGTGAGCTTCCTGCTCCCCGGCGACGTGCGCACTGCCGACCTGCCCGACGTGGACGGAGCCACGATCGAGGTGGAGACCCGCGGCCAGGAGTTGTGGGCCACCTACACCGTCACGGGCGGGGACGTGGCCGAGCGCGCCCACCGCGCGGTCGCCGCGCTGGTCGCGTGGTCGGCCGAACAGGGGGCCGTCCTCCAGCACCTCCAGGTCCGCGGCGCCTCCCTGGAGGACGTCTTCCTCCAGGTCGCGGACGGCGCCTCGGACCTCGTCACCCCGTGAGGACGCGGGTCCGGCGCGTGTCGCGCGGACCCCGGCGGCACTCGTGACCGTCGCTTTCCGACCCCACCCCGTCACCGGGACCACGCGCCGCCGCGCGACCCCGGCACCAGAACCCAGGAGACACCATGACCACGACCACCACCCGGCCTCCCACCCCGAGTACCGACCGGACCTCTCCCGGCACCCTGAAGCGGACCCTGCGCCTGGCCCGCACGGAGTTCACCCTCTTCGTCCGGTACAAGACGGCGCTGATGTACCTGGTGATGCCGCTGATCCTCTTCCTGCCGCTGCTGTCGACACCCAGCGTCCCGGTCTTCGGGGACTTCACCACCCACGACCTCACCCTGGCGTCGGCCGTCATCGGTATCGGCCTGATGCTGGGGATCGGTCACCCCTCCAACGTGTTCGCCGCGCGCCGTGAGGCGCTGGTGCTCAAGCGGCTCCGGGTGAGCGGGATCCCGCAGACGGCGATCTTCGGCGGCGTGACGGTGGTCGTCGTCCTGTTCTCCCTGGCGATGTCGGTCCTGATCCTCGGCGCGGTCGCCGCGCTCGGCGGGAGCCTGCCCGCCGACCCGGTGATGCTGGTGGCCGCGGTGCTGCTGAGCGCCGTCGCGATGAGCCTGGTGGGCCTGCTGATCACGCCGCTGGTGCGCAGCGCCGAGTCGGCTCAGATGTTCTCCGTGGTCCCCATGATGGGGCTCCTCCTCACGGGTGGGGTCTTCTTCCCGCTCGACCTGATGCCCGAGCCCGTCCGACTGGTCGCCCAGTTCCTGCCGGTCGCCCCGGCGGCCGAGATGGCCCAGGCCGCCTACACCGGCTACGACGTGTTCGGCGGGTACGAGGGCGCGGAGGCGCTGGGCGCCGCCGCCCTGTGGGGCAGCGCGCTGCCTTCCCTCGGCGTGATGCTGGCCTGGATCGTGGTGCTGTCACTGCTGGTGCGGCGCTACTTCAAGTGGGACCCCCGCCAGCCGTAGGCAGCGGGCGCAGGGAAGGAGCCGGGAGGCCGGGACGGGGCCACCCGGCTCCGCCGTGCGGGAGGACCCGGCGGAGATCCGGCCTGTGGACAACGGTCGTGGAGGGGTGCTCCGCCCTTACGTTGGAGTCGGGTGAAAAGCGCCGGGGGAAAGCGGGAGGCGGACGTGGGGGAGCAGGGCGGGCGCGCGGCGTCCGTGGCGGTGCCGGAGGACGGTGGTGCCACGGCTCCGGCAGGCCGGGGCACCGAGACGCCCGCGCCACCGGGGATGAGTGCCGGGTTCGCGCGCAGGATCCGGTGGGCGCGGCGGTACTGCCTGTACAGCATGGCGGCGTTCCCGTTCCTGGTCCCGTTCTGGGCCGGGACCGGGCTCCTGATGGATCTCTCCTACGCCTGGAGCGTCCTCGACGACCAGCCCGACTACGTCCTCGTGCTCGCCGTGGTCCGCACCGTCGCGTTGTTCGCCGCCTCGGTCCTGGGCGCCCTGGCGATGTTCCGGATGATCCGGGACCGGTTGGACGGCAGAACCCGACCGAACCGGAACCTGTACCGGAGCACCGTCGCCCTGCTCCTGGTCCTGTGCCTGTTCCACTGGCACAGCCCGAGCGTCCTCGGGATCGTCGCCTCGGCCTGGGCGTTGCTCGCCTTCCTTTCCTCCCGGCGTGAGCTGCTGTACGTCACGGTCGGCGCGTTCGCCGTGACGGTGGTGAACGCGCTGGTCACCCCGATGCGGACAGCGCTGCTGCCCGGGCCGGGAGGTAGCGGCGGCCCCCTGGGGTTCCTCGGCAGTCTGCTGGGGCACGGGCTGGTCATGCTCTTCTGGGCGTTCTTCCTGTGGATCGGCTGCCTCTACACCATCTGGCTGTGGGACGGCATCCGGCGGGTGACCGAGGGCCAGCAGGCCCGCGCCCAGCTGGCGGTGGACGGAGAGCGGCTCCGCTTCACCAACCAGATCCGAGAGCTGCTGTGGCACCGGCTCGACGCGCTGCGGATCGGCGCCGCTCGCGCCGGGCGGCACGTCCGGACCGACCCGGAGGAGGCCAGGCGGGAGATCGGCCAGGTCCACGAACTGGCGCGGACGACGCTGAGACAGGTGCGCTCGGTGGTCCGGGGATACCGGGACATCGACCTCGACGCGGAGGTGAACTCGGTTCGCGCGGTCCTGGAGTCCAACGGGACCGTCACCGCCGTCACCGGCCTGACGGGCCTGAACCCGCCAGCGGACACTGCGGCCCTGGCCGCCTGGGTGGTGCGGGAGGGCGGCACCAACGTCCTGCGGCACAGCCGCGCCCAGAACTGCCGGATCGCCTTCGCGGAGAAACCCGGATCGGCTCCCGGCCTCGGCGAACTGGTCGTTGAGCTGAGGAACGACCGTGCGCGGGAGGGCGCCCCGTCCGGAGTGGGGTCCGACAGCGGGCTGGCCGGTCTGGCCGAGCGGATCGCCGGTGGCGGCGGGACGCTGGAGGCGACCCGGACGGACGACGGTGGTTTTCTGCTGCGGGCCACCCTTCCCTTGGCGGACGGCCCAGCACCCGCGCTGGCCGGGGCGAACGAGAACGGGGCGGGTCCGACGCCGGGGGGCCCCGTGGCCGCGAAGGCCCCGGGCACGCCCGTCGAGCTCTCGCAGGAGGGGGCACCCCCGCCGGAGGACGATCCGGAGCTGCTCAACGAGCTGGCCAACGACCGGCGGGTCCGCCTCTCCCGCCGGATCATCATGGCGCTCATCGGTTTCAACAGCCTGCTCCTCGTGGGGCTGGCCCTCATGGATCTGCTCGTCAGCGCGGAGTACGGACTTCCGTTCTGGACCTCGGCGGTCGGCACGCTCCTCGTCGTGGTGGTCGCGTGTCTGCTCATCCGCCTGCTCCGGGAACGGCTGGACGGCAATCGGCGGCCCAGCCCGCGGCTGTTCTGGGTGTCCGTCGTGCTGCTCCTGCTGAGCGCGGTGTTCCTGAACAACCCGTTCCTGGCTCTGATCATGATCGGGGCCTGGTGGGGCACCGGAATCCTCTTCACCACGGGCCGACCCGGCGCGGTGGTGAGCGCCCTGCTGCTGCTCTCACCCCTGCCGCTGATCCCGACCTTCGCGCCCGTCTTCGAAACGAACGCGTTCAACCCCCTCGTCTACGGGCTGGTCTGGCTCCTCGCCGTGATCGTCGCCCTGACCTTCCTCTTCAGCACCTTCGGCACGATCTGGCTCTGGGACATCAGCCGTGAGGCGGTCGCCGGACAGCGGGCCCGCGCCCAGCTCGCGGTGACCCAGGAACGGCTCCGCTTCGCGCGGGACATGCACGACCTGTTGGGCCACAGCCTCTCCGCGCTGGCGGTCAAGGCGCAGCTGGCCGGGCGGCTCGTGGACCGGGCCCCGGATCGGGCCGTCACCGAGATCGCCGAGGTCCAGGGGCTGGCGGGGCAGGCGCTCCAGCAGATGCGCTCCGCGGTGAGCGGTGACCGGGAGGCCGATCTGGAGGGGGAGGTGGCCGCGGTCGGCGCCGTCCTGGACTCGGGTGGCACGCGGACCGTGGTCACCGGCCTCGAGGGCCTGGAACTTCCGTCGCAGGTCGCCGGGCTGGCGGCCTGGGTGGTCCGGGAGGGCGGCACCAACGTCCTGCGGCACAGCGACGCGCGGGAGTGCCAGATCAGCTTCCGGCTCACCCGGGACGGCGCGAACGTGTCGAGGGGGCTGGTGGTGGAGGTGCACAACGACAGCGCGAGGGCGCGGACGCCCGGGGGCAGTGACGGCAACGGACTGGCGGGCCTCTCCGAGCGGGTCGCCCTGGCAGGGGGAACCCTGTCCCGGGCCAGGACCAGGGACGGCGGCTTCCTGCTCCGCGCCGTGATCCCGTTCTGACCGTCCCCCGAGGGGCGTGATCGGTGGCGGCGACCGGCCGCGGAGCGGGCCGGGTTCCGCGTGACCCCGTCCGAGGTCCTCCCTGTCCCGCGGCGCCCTGGACCGGGGCGCCGCGGAACGTCCGGGGGGCCTCGCGGGGGAGCGGTCAGACGGTGCCCAGGGAGTCGAAGGCGGCGTCGATCCCGGCCGTGGCGTCCTCGCCGCCGCTGGTGTTGAGGCCGAGCATGAACGCGCCCCGGTCGTCGGTCATCTGGACCACCAGGAACCGACCGTAGCCGCCGTCCTCGTCGGAGGCGTCGTCCATGGTGGCGCCGAAGGCGGGCCGGTCGTTCAGGGTGGTCTCGCCGGAGGGCTCGATCCGCAGGTCCGCACCCCCGGTGACCAGCTCACCGACCATCTCCGTGGCCAGGGACAGTCCGGTGGCCGCGATGGGTTCCAGGGGGCCGAGGTCCTCTGTGCCGGTGACGATGATGGCGTCCGGGTCCTCCTCCGAGCCGTACACCGTGTACGAGGAGTACTCCGCCGGAACCTGGTCGTCGCCGAGCCGGGCCCACCCCTCGCCGGGCAGCAGGTAGGCCAGACCCGCCCTGGAGTCGGTGACGGTGCCCTCGTCGCCGGGCGGTGGCCCGGTGGCCGGCTCCGCCTCCTCGGCGGCGTCGTCCGAAGCGGTGTCCCCTGCGGGTCCCGTTCCGTTTCCGGTGCCGTTGGCCAGGAACCAACCGATGCCTCCGGCCGTGACCAGGAGGAAGAGGGAGGTCACCACGACGGCGATGGTGAGGGTGACGCGGCGCGCGTTGTCGGGTTCGCCGACGCGGCGGGGAGGGCGGTCGGCGGGGGCGTGTGGGTCCGGGCGCTCAACCTCGCGTTCCGGCCTGTCGGGTCCTGCGTGCATCTCGGCTCCTGAAGGGGCTGCTGGCCGTTTGTGGGCTGAGGGGCCCTGAAGGAGCAGTACCCAGTACGAGCCGACGCGGAGCGGGACGAACGTGGCCGGATCAGGCCGATTTCGGACGGTTCTGTTTCCGAAACGGAGGCCGCGGGGGCGGATGTGACCTCAGAGGTGCCAGGCCCGCCAGGGGACGAAGTGTGGCAGGACCACGTCACACAGCGGATGCGACGCGGAGGGACCGTCCTGGACGCCGCCGTGGACGGGAACGACGAAGGTGGGCGGACGGTGGCCGTCACGGGCCGGGGGTACCGGTCCGGCGTACCTGACTTCGGACGGCTGCTCGGGTACGGCCCCTCGGCGCGGCCGTTTCCTCCTGGTGGGAGCGGTGCTCGTGGAGCCGGGCGCGGCGTGCCGGGTGCCCTCGTCCGGTGCGCTGGTTTCGGTCGGCGAGACCGGTGGGTTCGCGGCGGTGTCGGCACCCCGGGCCCTGCCGCCGCCGGGTCGGTCGCCGACCAGAGTGCGCCCGGTCAGCCCCAGTGCGCGGTCGATCTCGGCGGGACTGAGCCTGTGGTCGGTGTCGGCCACCGCGATGAGGACCTCGGCGTACAGCTCGATCTCGTCGAGCGCGACGTGGTCGTGGAGCCGGTCGCACACACTCAGCCCGTTCGCACCCAGGCCGTTCACCACCACTCACCTCCCGGGGCACCGGTGTCGCAGGACAGGACGGCAAACCCCGCGCGCCGGGGCGATGTGGGCGCGGCGCGACGGAACCGATCCCACAAGGAGAGAGGACCACCAGGCTACGGCCGCGGGACCCCGGAGCGCATGACTCTTGTGGGCCAGTGCCGGGCTCATCCGGGTTAGCCAGTGCCCCACATCCCCTTGGGGGGAGGGGATGCGGGATGTCACCCAGGCGAGCCACCGTCGGACGGGGCGCCGCCCGACGTCCCTGTGGCGGTGGGAGCCACACGTCCCGCCGTCCCCGTGACGGCGTGCGCGGTGCTCGGGGTCGCTCGCCGAGGACCGCTCGGGCGGGAAGGGGGTTTCGAGGGCGGCTCCCCCGACTCACGGATCCCTCCCCCGAAACCGACCCGCAGGGTGCGGGAGCACGTCCGACAGGGCGCCGGGCCCCTCACCGCACGCAGAGCCGGTACGCGGTTCCCCGCGCACCGGTTCCGCAGGTCCGACGGCATCAGCGCCAGGCGACGTCCTGGTGCTGGATGGCGTAGGCGGCGTACGCGGTGGGGGTGTGCTCCAGCACGAGGCGGTCGTCGTCGTTCAGTTCCCGGACGACCTTGCCGGGGAGCCCGGCCCACAGGGTGTTCGGGGGGACGACCTTGCCCGGGGCGACCAGCGAACCGGCGGCCACCAGCGCGCCCCGGCCGACCCTGGCCCCGCCCAGGACGATCGCGCCGATGCCGATGAGCGCACCCTCCTCCACGATGGCGCCGTGCACCATCGCCTTGTGCCCCAGGCTCACGTCGTCATGCAGGACGGCGGGCTGACCCGGGTCGGAGTGGAGTCCGCACTGGTCCTGGATGTTGACCCGTTCGCCGACCACGATGTCCTCGGTGTCCGCACGCAGGACCGATCCGTACCAGACGCTGCTCTCGGCGCCCAGACGGACGCGTCCCACCACCACCGCGCCCGGGGCGATCCAGGCTGTGGGATGGATCTCCGGTTCGCCGAAGGGCGCCCCGCCGATCCTGGCCCCCGGGCGCGGCTCCATGGCGAATCCGTCCGTCTCGCTGTCCATGCGTGGGTCCTCTCGCTTTATGTCCCCTGGGGCGAGAGGGCAGGAAGTTGACCGCTACGCCCCCGTACGGGGATGATCGCGCATACCTTAGTAAGAACGTGACCAGGGTCCGCACGGCGACGTACGCGCCGGGGCTCTTGACGCCTCGGCGCAGCGCGTGTCTACCTTGGTCGTTTGGACGGTGTCCACGGCTTCACGCTCCGCTCTCGGCCGGTGCCCCTCATCGTGCCGAGCCGGAGCTCGACAACGGGCATCCGCGGGCGAACCAGACCGAACGGTTCGACGGGTGCTTCGACGACAAATGGGCACGGGGCAACTCTCACCATCTCTCACCACCTGCGACGCGCAGCAACGGTGTTAAGGACATGAAAGGCACATGAGCGATATGTTGCCGGGCGGCGGACTGCAACAAGACCGTTTTCCGACGGTGCGCAAGGGCGGCTACGACAAGGCGCACGTCGACGACTACTACGTCCGAATGGACAACCAGTTCAAGGATCTCCGTGAGCGCCTCCAGCGCATGGACGACGAACTGGAGCAGTACAAGCGCGACCTCGCGATCGCCCGCGAGAAGGCCCAGGTCAAGCCTGAGCACGAGCAGATCAGCGAGCGCATGGCGGAGATCCTCCGCATCGCCGAGGAGGAGGCCAAGGAGCGTCGCTCCCGGGTCGAGACCGAGGTGAAGGAGGCCCAGAAGAAGGCCCAGGAGGAGGTCGCCAAGCACCGCAAGGACGCCGAGGAGCACGCCGAGCGCATCGTCTCCTCCGCGCGTTCCGAGGCCAACGAGATGGTCGGCGGTGCCAAGAAGGAGGCCGACCAGCTCCGTGAGCAGGCCAAGCAGGAGGGCGACCGCCGCCTGAGCGAGGCCGAGGCCCGTGCGAAGAAGATCCACGACACGGCCGACCGTCGTCTGGCCACGCTGACGGCCACGCACGCCGAGGCGCTGCGCCGCCTCAAGGACATGCACTCCACGCTGGCCGACCTCGTCGTCGCCGAGGACAAGGCCGGTGCCCTGGAAACCGGGCTGTCCCGCGAGGAGACGGCTCCCGCTCCGGCCGAGGCCCCCAAGGGTCAGCCGAACTCGGGCCCGCAGAACCCGGTGCGCCCCAAGCCCGCGGTCAAGCCGGAGAACAGGGCCCCCGAGGCCAAGGCTCCGGAGGGCAAGGCCGCCGAGGCCACCAAGGCCCCCGAGGCCCCCAAGCCCGCCCAGCAGGAGAAGAAGGAGGAGGCCACCACCCAGCTTCCCCCGCTCCAGCAGGAGCCTGACCAGGCCACCGTGCGCATCCAGCCGCTGCCCAAGCCCGAGCAGGGCCAGCAGGACGCCCCCAAGCCCGAGGCCCAGCAGCGCCCGAAGCAGGACGAGGGCAAGGGCGGTGAGCCCAGGGTCATCGCCCCGCAGCCCCCGCAGGGTGCCCGATTCGACGCCCCGGCCCCGGGGCAGCAGGCGCACCAGCAGCCGAGCGGTCCGCAGCAGGCGCCGTCGGCTCCGCCCGCCGAGGAGGCCGGAGGTGACCCGGGTATCACCGGCGTGTACCGTCGCCCCGAGAGCGGACAGCAGCACCCGCCCACGAATGACGAGGGCGTGCGGGTCATCCGTAAGCCCTGACACGGCGTCGTACCGGGCTTCGCACCGGCGTCGTCAGGTGTGTCACGAGGGCGGGACCGGCCGGTCCCGCCCTTGGCGTTTTGTGGTCAGTTGTAGGGTGACGTCCGCCTTGTCGCAGGCTGTCGGCTACGATGCCGACAGCCATGATTATCCGCGCGGCCATTCGGTCCGACCTCGGTGCGATCCTGCGTCTCCTGCGCGAACTCGGTGACACCACCCACACGCAGAGCGCTCATGTTCGCATGTCCTCCGCCGCCGTACGCGCCTGGACCCGTATGGAGAACGACCCCGACCGCACCGTGCTGGTGGCGGAGCGCCGGGGGCAGATCATCGGGACCCTGGACCTGCTGACGGTGGCCAACCTGACCCACGACGCCCAGCCCTGGGCGGTGGTCGACAACCTCGTCGTCGACCCCGACACCAGACTCCAGGGCATCGGCCGGGCACTCATGGAGGACGCTCTGGACCGTGCCACGCGCGCGGGCTGCTACAAGGTGGAGCTGCTCTCCCACGAGAGCCGCCAGGGGGCGCACCGCTTCTACGCCGCCCTGGGTTTCGACACCTCGGCCGCGGGCTTCCGCCGCTACCTCTGAGCCCGCGGGGCCCGCTTCGGCCCGCCACCGCGCAGCGGCACGCCCTTCATGAACGAGACCGCGACCAGGCCCAGCACGGCGATGGGGACACCGGCCACGAACACCCCCTGCATGGCGTGGTCGAAGGCGCCCACGACCACGTCGCGCACGGGGCCCGGCAGCGAGTGCACCAGCTCCGGGGAGCCCTGGGCGGACTCGGCCGCCTGCTCCAGTCCCACCGTCAGCTCCCGGGCACCCGAGTCCGTGCCGTTGGCGGTGTCCAGCGCCAGGGCCTCCTGCGCGGAGGTCGCTGCCGAGGCGAGTTCGGCGTTGAGACGGCTCACCATGACGGCGCCGAAGGCCGCCACCCCCATGGCCCCGCCCAGGTTGCGGAAGAAGGTGACCGAGGCGGTCCCGGAGGCCATGTCCCTCACCGGCAGCGCGCTCTGGGTGGCCAGCAGCAGGATCTGCATGTTGAGGCCGAACCCGAGGCCCACGAGCATCTGTCCCACCACCACCGTGGTCAGCCCCGGGTCGAACTGGGCCAGGCTCAGCACGGTGAACCCGATCACGCAGAGCGCCATGCCGACGACGGGGTAGACCTTCCACCGGCCGGTACCGCTGATCGCGAAGCCGGACCCGATCGAGGTGAGCAGGAACGAGGCCACCAGCGGCAGGGTCGTCAGTCCGGAGACGGTCGGGCTCATGCCGTGCACCATCTGCAGGTACTGGGGCATGTAGATGATCAGGCCGAACATCATCATGCCCACGGTGACCGAACCCGCCGAGGCCAGCACGAACGTGCGGTCGCGGAACAGGCGGGTGGGGATGATCGGTTCCTTGGCGCGGCGCTCGACCAGGACCGCCGCGACGGTCAGCAGCACCGCTGCGGCGCCCATGGCGTACGCGGGCACGGAGTTCCACGGGATCTGGGTTCCGCCCAGACTGAGCAGGACGATCACCGTGCTGGCGGCGCTGAAGATGAGCCCGGCGCCCAGCCAGTCCACGGTGGGCCGGTGGCGCGGCGTGAACGGCATGCGGAACATGAACTGGATGACACCGAAGGCCACCACCGCGAGCGGCACGGTGATGAGGAAGCACCAGCGCCAGCCGAGCGGGCTGTCCACCAGGAACCCGCCGACCAGCGGTCCGAGCACGGTGGAGACGCCGAAGACCATGCCGATCAGGCCGCTGTAGCGACCGCGTTCACGGGGCGAGACGACGTCGCCGAGGATGATGTTGGGCAGTGTGGCCAGGCCGCCGACGCCGAGGCCCTGGAGCGCCCGGGCGGCGATCAGCCAGTTGATGTCCTGCGCGAATCCCGCCGCCAGCGAGGCGACGATGAAGATGCCGAGGGCGATCTGGAAGAGGAGCTTGCGCCCCCAGATGTCCGAGAGCTTGCCCCACACGGGGGTGGACGCGGTCATGGTCAGCAGGGCGGCGGTCGCCACCCAGGCCAGCCGGTCCTGTCCGCCGAGTTCGCCCATGATCGTGGGCAGCGCCGTGCCGATGATCGAGTTGGTGAGCATCGAGGTGAGCATCGCCAGGACGAGCCCGACCATGATCCGCCGTACGACCGGACGTGAGGGGTACTCGGGTGTGGGTTCGGGCAGTGGTGCGGGGGCCGGGAGGTCCTGGGGGGAGGCGGTCCCCGGGGAGGAGCCCCGGGTGGTGGATGTCCCTTGTACTGACTGTTCCATGAGGCCCCCGATTCCGGACGCACGAAAGCCCCACGGCACGCACACCGGGGGCAAGCATCCACGTCAGGTATATGTAAACGCTGTTGACCTGTCAAATCGGTATCTCTCGGGCGCTTCCGGTATGCGTGGGGTGTACCGAGGTGTCAACCTGGAGTCCTGAAAGCCCGATCGCGGCCACCAAGGGGTGTGCAGATGGAGCGTCCGGAACGGACCGGAGCCGGCGCCGAGGCGCCGACGCGTGGCCGTGAGGCGACACGGGAGCGCATTCTCGCCAGCGCCAAGACACTGTTCACCAGTGAGGGGTACGGCGCGGTCTCCTCGCGCAAGATCGCGTCCCACGCGGGGGTGAACGTCGCGCTCATCAACCGCTACTTCGGCTCCAAGGCCGGTCTGCTCACCGAGATCCTGCGCGAGGACGGCGTGTTCCCCCGGCTCATCGAGGAGGGCTCCCCGGAGGACCTGACGGAACGGCTGGCGGAGCACTCGGTGGGCCGTCTGCACGGCGAGGGCACCCCGTTGCAGCTGTCACTGGACGACTCCGCCGGGGACCCCGACCTCCAGTCGGTCTACCAGGGGCGGCTCAAGAGCGCGCTGATCGATCCCCTCGCCGTCTACCTGGGCGGACCCGACGCGCGCGTGCACGCCTCGCTGGTCGCCGCCGTCCTGTTGGGCGTGGGCCGGGTGCGGCGCGTGGAGGGGGCGACCGCGCTGCGCGCGCACGACCGCGAGCAGCTCAAGGAACGGGTCCTGGCCCTGCTGGAGCTGTGTCTGAGGGACTTCGGCGAGCCGGAGTCGGAGGCTTCCTGAGAGGTGCCCCCACCCCTCCCAGGCAGGGGAGGGGCGGGGGCGTTCCCGGGCCGGGGGGCGACCCGGGGGTTCGCGGGGTGTCAGAGCGGGAAGGCCGTGGCGGCGATGCCGACGGCGACGACCGGCAGGATGAACGCCCAGTACTGCATCGGTACGAAGAAGAGCGTGTGCGCGTTGCGGTGCCGGACGGGCTGCCCGGTGGCCGGGTCGAAGGCCTGCGTGGGGGCGTTCAGCTTCCGGCCGACGAAGTGGACGGCGACGGCGGCCAGGACGCAGCCCACGGCTCCGCCGAGGCCGGAGGCCTGGGAGCCCATGAGGTGCCCGGCGACGATGCCGCAGGGGACGGCGATGGCCGCAGCGATGAGTAGGACCAGAATGCCCCAGCCGCGCCAGATGATCATTTCTGTGAGTCCTCTGAGGTGTCAGTGAGGGGGAATTGTGGACGTCTCGTGGGATACGTGTGAATAGGGATCAGTTCTGAGATTCCTGTGAATATCCGGACCGTCTTCTCATCCTCTTTCGTGCGACTCCTTTGCCGGTTCGGCAAGGGAACTCGCATCACCGCACCGCGCTGAGCAGAGTGGGGGAGGAGGTGGTCGACACATGACCGACGAGTACGGTTCCCTGCCCGAGGAGATGGGCGAGGACTTCTGGAACGACCGGTACCGCTCCGGTGACCGGATCTGGAGCGGGCGGCCCAACCGGCACCTGGTCAGCGAGATCGAGGGCGTCCAGCCCGGGCGGGCGCTGGACGTCGGCGCCGGTGAGGGCGCGGACGCCCTGTGGCTGGCCGCGCGGGGCTGGCGGGTGACGGCCGTGGACATCTCGTCCGTGGCGCTGGACCGTGCGGCCGCGCACGCGGTGGAGGCGGGTGCGGGGGTGGCGGACCGGATCACCTGGCTGCGCGCGGACGTGACCCGGTGGGCTCCGCCGACCCCCGAGTACGAGCTGGTCACGGTCCAGTTCATGCACCTGTACCCGAACCCCCGGGCGCTGCTGTTCGCGGACCTGGCGGCGGCGGTGGTGCCCGGCGGGGAGCTCCTGGTGGTCGCCCACCACCCCAGGGACCTGGAGACGGGAGTGCCGCGTCCGCCGTACCCGGAGCTGTTCTACGAGGGTGACGCGGTGACCGCCGCGCTCATGGAGGGGGAGTGGGACGTGATCGTCAACGAGGCGCGGCCGTCGGAGCAGACCCTGGACGGGACCGTCCACACCGTCCACGACCTCGTGGTGCGGGCGCGCCGTCGTGGCCCGGTGCGTGGCGGCCTCTCGGATTGATGACACCGGGGGGATCTGGGAGGGCGTCCGGCACGGACGCCCCGGCAGCCGCGCGCCGGGGTCGACACGAGGGAACCGGCCGCCCCCGGGGAGCCGATGTCGAGGACGGCCGGTCGATGAGCCGCGTCCCGGGGGACCGCGCACCGGGCGGTGAACGGGTGGCCGGGGCGCGATCGGGCCGCGACCGGGATGCGGACCGAGGCGATCGGTCAGTCGCGGAGCTTGGCGACGACGTCGATCTCGACCAGGATGTTGGCCAGGTCGGAGCCCACGGTGGTGCGGACCGGGTAGGGGGCGGTGAAGTGCTGTTCGTAGACGGCGTTGAACTCCGGGAAGTCCGCCTTGAGGTTCTCCAGGTGGACCGTGGCCTTGACGACGTCGTCCAGGGTCAGCCCGTGCTCGGCGAGCACGGCGGCGACGTTGGCCAGCACCCGCGTGGTCTGCTCACCCACGGTCGGTGCCACCTCGCCGGTCTCGGGGTCCTGCGGGCCGAACCCGGCCGTGTACAGGAAACCGCCCGCGACGACGCCCTGGCTGTAGGCACCGGCGGGAGCGGGGGCCTGGTCGGTCTGGACCGCCTTCTTGGACATGCGTCTCCTTCGGTCGGGTCTCGCGTGCTCCTGCGCGCGCCGGGGATCGTGTGGTCACGCAGGTCCGCGAACACATTTATTGGCAACAAAGTTACCAATTATCTTTGCTGAAGCGTATCTTGGGCCACACTGACACTCCGACGGCGGAGACGCCGAACCGGGTGTCGGGGACCCCGAACGGAGGAACAGTGCAGCCCGAGACCGTACTCGCCGGGGGACGGGTGATCGACGGCACCGGCGGTCCCTCCCGCCGCGCCGACCTCGTCCTGCGTGACGGCCGCATCAGCCACATCGTCCCACCCGGGAGCGCTAGGAGCACCGGCGAGATCATCGACGTGAGCGGCCTCGCCGTCTCACCGGGGTTCGTGGACATGCACGCCCACTCCGACCTCGCCCTGCTCGCCGACCCGGCCCACGAGGCCAAGGTCCTCCAGGGCGTCACCCTGGAGGTGCTCGGCCAGGACGGGCTCGGCTACGCGCCCGTCACCGACGCCACCGTCGACCTCGTCCGCGAACAGATCGCCGCGTGGAACGGGACCCCCGACCTCGACTACTCCTGGCGCGGTGTCGGCGAGTACCTGGACCTCATCGACCGGGGGTCCCCCACCAACGCCGCCTACCTCGTCCCCCAGGGCAACGTCCGCATGGCGGTCGTGGGCAACGACGACCGACCCGCCACCGAGGCCGAGATCGACCGCATGCGCGCGATGATCGCCCGGGGCATGGCCGAGGGCGCGCAGGGACTCTCCGCCGGGCTCACCTACACCCCCGGGATGTACGCCAGCGACGACGAGATCGTCGCCCTCCTCGAACCCGTCCGCGCGGCGGGCGGCTACTACTGCCCCCACCACCGCAACTACGGCTCGCGCGTGGTGGAGTCCTACCAGGAGTGCCTGGAGGTGGCCCGCCGCGCCCAGGTGCCCCTCCACCTGGCCCACTGCCACGTGAACTTCCCGCAGAACCGGGGCCGCGCTCCCGAGGTGCTCGACGCTATCGACGAGGCCACCGTCCGCTACGGCCTGGACGTCACCCTCGACTCCTACCCCTACCGGGCCAGCGCCACCTACCTCGCTGCCCCGCTGCCCTCCTGGGTCCAGGAGGGCGGGACCACCGCCACCCTCGAACGCCTGCGGGACCCCGCCATCCGCACCCGGGTCCTGCGGGAGATCGAGGTGGAGGGCACGGACGGCAACCACGGCGTCCCCATGGACTGGACGACCCTCGTGGTCTCCGGTACCGCCGACCCCGCCCTCTCCTGGGCGGTGGGGTCCTCCGTCTCGGACCTCGCCAGGGCCCGCGACGAGGCCCCCGGGAAGGTCTTCGTCGACCTCCTGATCGCCGACGAGCTGCGCAGCGGCTGCCTCCTCCATGTCGGCAACGAGGAGAACATCCGCACGATCATGCGTCACGGGTCGCACACGGCGGGCAGTGACGGCATCCTCGTCGGGGAGCGCCCCCACCCGCGCGGCTGGGGCACCTTCCCCCACTACCTGGGCCACTACGTGCGCGAACTCGGGCTGCTCAGCCTGGAGGAGTGCGTCCGGCACCTCACCTCGCGGCCCGCCCTGCGCCTCGGCCTCGTCGACCGGGGGAGCATCCACGTCGGGGGCGTCGCCGACCTGGTCGTCTTCGACCCCGACACCGTCCACGCCCGGGCCACCTACGAGGAACCCCGTCAGACCCCCGTGGGCATCGAGCACGTCATGATCGCCGGAGAGTTCACCGTCCGGGACGGACGTCGCACCGACCGCCTGCCCGGCCGATCCATTCGGAGGAACGCCCGATGACCAGGATCGACGCGGTCTGCGTGGGGGAGACCATGGCGGTGCTCACCTCACCAGGGGCCCTCGCCGAGGGCGCCCGCCTGACGGTGGGCACCGGTGGCGCCGAGTCCAACGTGGCCATGGCGCTGGCCCGGCTCGGCCACCGTTCCGCCTGGGTGAGCCGGGTGGGGGCGGACCCCTTCGGACGGATGGTCACCGACTCCGTCGCCCGCTGCGGGGTGGACGTGCGCGGCGTGGAGGTGGACCCGGTGCTCCCCACCGGGCTGTACGTGAAGGACACCGCGCCCGGCGGAGCCGGGGTCCTCTACTACCGGAAGGGGTCGGCCGCATCGACGATGTCCGTGGTGGACGCCGAGAAGGTGTGGTCACGGGGGCCCCGGCTGGTGCACCTGTCCGGGATCACCTCGGCGCTGTCCCCACGCGCCGCCGCGCTGGTCCGGGAGCTCCTCGACCGGCGGGCCGGGAACGGTGCGCTGCGCTCCTTCGACGTCAACCACCGGCCCGCACTGTGGGAGGCCCGCGAGGCCGGGCCGGTCCTGCTGGATCTCGCGCGCCGCGCCGACGTGGTGTTCGTCGGCCGCGACGAGGCCGAACGCCTCTGGGGCACTCCGGCGGTGGAGGATGTCCGGGCGATCCTCCCCGAGGTGCCCACCCTGGTGGTCAAGGACGCCGAACACGGGGCGACGAGCTTCGACGGGGCGGACACGGTGTTCGTGCCCGCCCCGTCGGTGGACGTGGTGGAGGAGGTCGGTGCGGGCGACGCCTTCGCCGCGGGCTTCCTGTCGGGGCTGCTCGACGACCTCGCACCGGACCGGCGGCTGAGCCTCGGGCACGCGGCCGCCGGACAGGTGCTGCGCTCCCGTGGGGACGTCCTCGACCGCGTTCCGGACGAGGTCCCCGGCATCCGTGCGGGGAACGCCTAGCCGATCACGATGGCCCCGGCCAGGACCGGGGTGCCGAAGCGAACGGAGCCCTGACCGGAGGCCAGGGTGCGGCTGCCCTGGCAGCTGGTGCCCGCGAAGAGCGCGAACCGGGACTCGCCCTCGATCTCGACCACCCCGCCCTGACCGGTCTCCAGGACACGGCAGCCGCCGTTCTCCACGGACTGCTCGTGGCCGGACTCGAAGGTGACGAGGACAGGGGCGGTCTCCTCCCTGCTGGCCATCCCCGAGATGGCCCCGGCGATGGTCGCGGACATGGTGGCGAGGTTCGCAGGGCGGATCGGCACGGGATTCCCCTTTTCACCGGGCTCGCGCGAGCCCTTGGGACACAGGTACTGGAGACGCGGCCGGGCACCGAAGGGCGCTGCCGTGTGCGGAGTTGGCTACTCTGTGTCATTTAGCTACAGGATCACGCGAAAGGTGGGGAGCCGCCGCGGAGTGTCGGCGGATTTCTCCGCGGGGTGAGGGGCCCTTCGTCGGCCTGGTGGCGACTGGGTACGATGAGTGCCAACGGACGGGAAGGGAGGGCGCGCGTGCAGTACCTGATGCCCTTCTTCGAGTTCCTCACCCTCGGTTTCCTCCCCGTCGACCTCCCGCTCCCAGGTGTGGAGGGCGGCGCCCTGACCCTGCTGGTCGTGGCAGTCGGCGCGGCCCTGACCTGGCTGGCCCTGCGCGGTACGGCCCTGTGGCCGGTGGGCGACACCGCCACCGGCACGGCGCACGCGATGCGCCGCAGAGCCAGGAAACTCCCCGTCCTCACCCTGTGCGACCCCGACGCGGCGGGCAGACCGCGTCCCCGAGCCCCCGGCGCGGCCCTTCCGGCCGCTCGCTGACCCACGCCCGGACGCGTGCCCACGCACGCCCGTGCCGTGGCTCGGCTCCGAGCGGCCTGACGTCTGAACTTCCCACCCAGACGAAGGGTCCCGACCTTGTACACCTTCGGGCCGATCGCGGCCGTCATCAGCATGCTCTCGGCGGTCCTCGCCGCCCTCACCACCACGCTCACACCGCTCGCGGGCGCCCTGGCCGCGGGGCTGGCGATCGTCGGCCTGACCGTCGCCGTCCGCCTCCTGCTCCTGCCGTTGGGGGTGGCCCAGGTGCGCGCGGAGAAGCAGCGCGCCCGGATCGCGCCCAGGCTCGCGGAGATCACCAAACGCCACGGCAAAAACCCGGAGCGGATGCTCGCCGAACAGCGCCGGGTCTACACGGAGGCGGGCACCTCCCCGCTGGCGGGCTGCCTGCCCGGCCTCGTGCAGATCCCCCTGGTCGTGGCCCTGTACGGGCTGTTCATCGGTGCCGGACCGGGGGAGGAGCCCCTGCTCGCACACACCTTCGGCGGTATCGAAATGGGATCCACCCTGGTCGCCAGCGTCGAGGGGCTCCTGGTCCCGCCGGTCTTCGCCGCGCTGCTGGTCCTCCTGGCCCTGGTGGCCTGGGCCAACCGTCGCTACGTGGTGCTGCCGATGATGCGGGAGAACCCCGCGCAGCCCCCGATGCTCGCGGCGCTTTCCTACATGCAGTTCATGACCGTGGTCATCGCCGCGTTCGTGCCGCTGGCGGCCGGGATCTACCTGTTCGCCTCCACGACCTGGGCGCTCGCGGAGAAGGTGGTGCTGCGCAGGGTGCTGCCGGACTGAGCCCCGCCGCCGGGGCCGCCCGCGGGCCTCAGAACTCGACGGTCACGCAGGCGAGGCGGTCCCCGGCAGTGCCCGCGTGCCCCTCGTGGGTGGCGGTGTGCTCGTCGTGCAGCACCAGGGAGTGCGCCTCGCCCTCGCGGAACTCCCAGTCCACCGTCGAGGTGACGAAGGCGTTGCCGCTGTTGTCGGTGGTCATGTCCAGCCAGACCTCGTTCTCCGAGTTGGCGTACTCGGGGTCCGTGGAGGGCTCGTCGTCCTTCGCCGCCGGGTCGACCTCGTTCTGGTAGTGCGGCCCGGCGTCGGCGGGGTCGTCACCGCACGGGCGGGTGTGCACGTGGGCGCCGAAGTCCCGGTCCGCCTCCAGGCCGGTCCCGGTGAACTGCACGAACGTGGAACCGTCCTGGACACGGACCTGGACGTCGGCGGTGGCGCCCTCGGGCACCGCGGTCTCGTCGTAGGTGATCGCCCCGGCGCTCTCGCCCGGCGGGAGGAAGATCGAAGCGGTCACGCTCGGGGCGGTGGTGGGCTGGGCGGCGGGGTTGTCCGTGGAGGTCGCCCCGTCGCTCGTGGAGGGGGCGCCTTGGGCGCACCCGGTGGCGAGAAGGGCGGTCAGGACCAGACCGACGGCGGGTGGCGTGGTGCGCATGTCGGGACTCCCCGGGATCAGTGCTGTGGCTGTCCGCAACGTTACCCAAAGTGCATGTGGGATAACTACCAGTGCGGCAACTGTGGTGTGGGCGGAGGGGCGGCACCGCCCTCGTGAGGGCGCGCCCGTGCGCCCGGCCCCCGCTGCACGGGGCTCTCCCGGCGCTCCTGGGCCCCTCCGGTGAGGGGACCGTACCAGCAGACCGTGCGGCAGGAGGCCGGCCCCCTCAGGGATGGCAGACTGGTGCGTCCCACCACGAACCCTTCTGAACAGGCGACATGAGAACGATCAAGCGCGGCGGCGAACACGAGATCGAGATCAGGAAGTCCCGGTTCGTCTGCGCCATGGCCAGGGTGGACAGTGAGGACGCCGCCCGCGCGTTCATCGCCGAGCGCCGCAAGGAGCACTGGAGCGCCAACCACAACTGCACCGCCTACGTGCTGGGCGACGACGGAGGCGTCCAGCGGTCCAGCGACGACGGCGAACCAGCCGGGACCGCCGGGGTGCCCATGCTCGAGGTGCTCCGCCACCGGAGGATCACCGACACGGTGGCGGTGGTCACCCGCTACTTCGGCGGGACCAAGCTGGGCGCGGGCGGGCTCATCCGCGCCTATGGCAACGCGGTGTCGGCCGCCGTCGAGGAACTGGGCCTGCTGGAACGGCGCCGACTCCTGGTGGTGGACGTGTTCGCCGACTACGTCCTCGGAGGTCGGCTGGAGAGCGACCTGCGCGACTCCTCGGTCACCGTCCGGGATGTCGCCTACGAGGAGCGGGTCCGGATCGAGGTGGCGCTGCCCGAGGCCGAACTTCCCGACTTCGAGGTCCGCCTCGCCGAGCTGACCGGAGGCCGGGCCGAGTCCGAGGTGAGGGGAGTCACCACCATCGAGGTGGAGCCCGAAATCGGCGCCTGAGCCCGGGAACGGCGCGCTCACAGGGCCGTAACGAGTGGCCGACACCGTGTATCCACCTGGCCGCTCCCCGGCTTAGGATTTGCCGTAAACGTCATCGTTTCGTGGGGAGATACCGTCAATGCGCAGCTCACGGGTGCTTCAGGCGCTGACCTGTGGCCTTGCGGCGCTGCTGGTCGCGGGGTGCACCGGTGATCCTGAACCGGAGCCGCCCGCTCCCGCACCGGAGGAGGAGCCACCTCCGATCCCCACGGAGTTCGAGGGCGAGGCGCCTCCCGGCATCGAGGGCGAGGTCCTGCGCCACCTGCATGGCGACGGCGCGGACTCCCACGACATCCTCGACGACCCCCTGGGCGTGCGGATCAGCTCGGTCGGTGGTGCCTTCCTGATCAGCTCCGGCGGTGAGGACCGCCACCTGCTCCAGGACGCCGCCACCGGTGACACCCTCTGGGAGGGCGAGGCGCGCTTCCGGGGATTCGACACCGACACCGAGGGTGCGTCGGTCCTGCTCATGACGGACGCGGACGACACCCCCTTCGTCCTGGACGCCGACGGGGACAGACTCTGGGAACCGGCAGAGGAGGGCGACCTCTACCTGGACGGCCTCGCGGTGCGCCGCCCGGCCCAGTGGAGCGCGGAGGAGCCCCACGGCGACTTCTCGGTGCTGGACACCGAGGGCGAGGAGCTGTGGTCCTACACCTTCGAGGCGGAGGACCCCGAGTCGGAGGATCCGGAGTCGGCGGACGGCGGGACCGACGCCGACGAGGAGACCGACCGGGAGGAGACCGAGGCCAGCGCGGACGACCCCGAGCGCCTGGGCGTGCCGGTGGCCGCCTGGGACGACACCGTCCTGCTGGACTCCGGGGACTCCGTCCTGCGCGCCCATTCGCTCGACCCCGACGACGCGGGTGAACTCCTGTGGTCGGTGGCCGCGAGCGACGAGGAACTGGGGTTGCCCGCCACCGCGCCGACCCCCGTCCCGCAGATCCTCGGGGTGTTCCCGGCGCCCCAGGCCGAGCCCGAGGAGGACGCGGAGGACGCGGACGACCCGGCGACGGTGCTGCTGCGCTGGGCCCAGCCCGAGGCGCCCTCGGTGCTCTCCGCGCACGACACCGTGGACGGCGAGCCGCTGTGGACCCTGGAGGAGGCGGGCACCAACCCGGTCTCCCGGCACTTCGACGAGGCCGGCTACCCCGGGCTCCTGCACGACCCCGACACCGGGACGCTCCTGCTGTCGCAGGCCAGCGGCGAGGCCACGATGGTCGCCGTCGACCTCGTGGAGGGTGAGGTCCGCTGGGGCCTGGAGGAGGACGACGGCTCGATCTCCCCGGCCTTCGCCCACGGCGGCCTCGTCTACGGGGACTCCCGCTCCAACGAGGACGGTGACCTCCAGCTGGTGCTGGACGCCGAGACCATGGACGTGGTGGGGGACGAGCTCTCCGCCTACGTGGAGGCGATCACCGACACCGGTCACGCCATGCTCGTCCAGGACCGCCAGCGCTTCGTCCTCGGTCCCGCGCCCGAGGACCTCGAAGCCACCGAGGAGGCGCAGGACGGGGACGGCGAGGACTCCGAGTCCCCCGCCCCCTCCGACGCCGCCAGCTGATCCGGTGAGCGACCGGACACCGGCCCCCGGGCCCCGCTACGAGCGCGGTGTCGTCACCAACCCGGTGCTGCGGATCGCGGGAATGGTGACCGCCCTGGCGATCGTCGTGGTCGGCACCGGGATCCTGATCGTGGACGAGGGCGCGTTCTGGTGGCCCTTCGGCGCGGTGCTGTTTCTCGCCGCCGCTCTCGGCGGCACCCTCGTGTACGTCTCCAGCGTCCACGTGAGGGTCGCGAAGGGCGAACTGGAGATTAACGCGGGCTACCGGAGCGTCAGGCTTCGGGTCGGCTCGGTCGGGTACGTCGGCAGGGCGCGCTTCGAGGGCCGTCACGCGCGACGCCTCGGCAGGTTCAACCTGACCAACGCCCGCGCGGGCGAGGGCGTCGAGATCGTCAGCCGGAACGGCACGTACGTCACCGCCCGCACCGACACCCCCGACGAACTCTTCCGGGCGCTGCTCGCGGAGGGCATGGACCCGAACGCCCTCCGCGTCCCCTTCCCCTACGAGGTCGTCAGCTACCGCCGCGTCCGCGAGATCCAGCGCGAGGAACGCACCGGGAACCCGGGCTGAGACAGCCCGGCCCCCCGAGGGCGGCGGCCCCGCTCACTGGCGGCGTTCGGGCAACCGCAGGACCACCCTGAGGCCGAGTGCCCCGGTGTCGACGGTGCCGTCCTCGTGGGCCTCCCACTGCCAGCGCGCGTGGATCGACTCCCCGGTGCCCACCACGAGGGTGTTCGGGGGGATGCCGCCGAGCACGTGTTCGTCGGCGGTTCCGAGCGGACGCGGCACCACCACCACGAGCGGGTGTTCGGCGCTGTGCTCCAGGCCGTGGACGGGGTCCGGGGCGGTCAGGTCGGGCGGAGTCGCGGTCACCAACGAGTGGAGCGGCTGACCCGACCGCAGGACCCGGACCGTCAGGCCCTTGGAGTGGAGCGCGTCGGCGATCACGCGCACCGCGTCGGCGGCGATCGTGCGGTCCCCGCCCACGGCCAGCAGACCGCGCGTCCTGGTGAGGTCGACGTGGACGAGCGCGTCTCCGTCCTCCAGCGTGCCCAGGCACGCCAGGACCCCGTTGACCACGGGGCGGACCATCGTGTGGGTTGACGCGGCGAAGTTGAGCGGGCCGGAGGACCCCGAGCCGCGCGCGTAGCGCCACGTGGTGGTGTCGACGACCCGCCACGAGGTCGCCGGAGGGGTCGCCCCGGCGGGGACGATCGCGGTCGTCTCCCCGGGCGTGGTCAGGATGGCGACGGGACGGGCGGGAACCTCGGCGGGGGCTCCGAGGAGGTCGGCGTGGGCGCCCCCCGCCCGGTGGACGGCGTCGGGGTCCGCCGTGACGCGTTCGGTCGCGGCCCGGCGGCGACGCGTCGCCGCTGCGATCCGAGCGGACCTGGGCTTGCGGGGCCTGCGCCAGGGGAGCGCGGCGATCCTCCGGAACGGCCAGGCGATGGCGCGGCCGATCGGCTGCCAGAACAGCGTGAGCAGGGTCAGCAGGATCAGCACCGCGGCACCGGCCGCGAGGAGACGCGGGTCGATCTTGGGCTTGTCGTCCTGCGGGGTGACGTCGGTGACCTCGCCCTGCTCAGCTGACGGCTCCTCCTCGGGAGGCGGGGAGTAGGCGGGCGGCGCCGGGTGCGGGCTCGGTGGAGCGACCCCCTGGGCGTTGGCCTGGTCGACCGCGACCACGCAGAGCGGGTCGCGGCCCTCGTAGACCCCCTCCCCGCCGGAGTCGAAGGGGACCACCAGCCGCCAGCCCGCCTGGAGCGCGCGGTCCTCGCCCAGCGCCTGACCGTCCGACTGGGTGCGGCCCGCGTTGAGCTCGTGGATCTCGTCGGCGCGCTCGGGGTCGTCCAGGATGAGGTCGGCGATCGCCTCGAGCCCGGGGGAGCCCTCCGGGACCACGTAGTAGTAGACCTGGGGGCACGTGTCGTAGGTGCCCGCGGTGTCGGCGCTCGCCGGGGACGCGGTCGCGGACAGGAGAGCCGCCACCAGGGAGGCGCTGACCGCGAGGCCGGTGGCGGTGTGGGCCGTCAGCGTCGCCGCCGACCGTGTTCCGAGGGGTCGTGCCGCCGCTGTCAGGGTCACTCGCTCTCTCCCGTTGGTGTCTGCGCTGGTGGGGTCGTCCGGGGGGAAGATGCGGAAAGACTCCTCCCGGTTCACGGGAACTCGGGGGCCTTTCGAGGCATCTGTTCACTCACGGGGGTGGGAGTCTATGATGTCGGACTCGCGCGTTGCCCTACGCCCCCGAGCCCCGCGAACCCCTGGCTGTTCGTGCCGCTGCCTGTGCGCGGATCACGACGGTGACCTGTCGGACCTGGAAAGCGAGTACTTCGGGACGTGGCCAAACAACCTCGTGAGTACCTCCGGTGGGACCTGCTCGACCGCCCCGACGACCCCGTTCCGTGGCAGACGAGTGACGTCCGCACCCTGAGCAGGTTCTACGAGAGGCTGTCGGACGCGGCCGAACAGGCCGCCGCCGACATGCGTCGCCTCGAGGGCGACTCCCTGGGTGAGGGCGACACCGTCGCGGCCCTCAAGGAGCTCGTCAACGAGCTGCCCAAGCACCTGGACAAGGCCCAGGAGGCCTACGAGAAGGGGTACAGGGCCCTCGACAAGTGGGAGATCTCCCTCGGAACGGCCCGCCAGGACAGCGCGTCGATCGCCCACCAGGCCGCCTCGGCCTACACGGCGCTGGAGGACACCGACGCCTGGAAGAAGAGGGTCGATGGTGAGGACCCCGAGCGGGACGCGTTCATCACCAGGCTGACCAGCGTCCTCAACGACATGGACGAGGCCGCCCGCGAGTGCGCCGACGCCTTGGAGGAGGCCAAGCAGGGCAGCCCGCGCAAGCTGTGGGGTTGGCTGGACAAGATCGTCACATGGGTCGAGGAGAACCCGCTGCTGTACGCGGTGGCCATGGTCGTCGCGGGCCTGGCGGCCATCTTCATCCCCGGACTCGGTA
Organism: Nocardiopsis sp. B62; assembly: GCF_018070675.1. Lineage (NCBI taxonomy): Bacteria > Bacillati > Actinomycetota > Actinomycetes > Streptosporangiales > Nocardiopsidaceae > Nocardiopsis > Nocardiopsis sp. B62. Next base: position 64,560 of record NZ_JAGPXK010000010.1, read on the forward strand.
TCGCTCTGGCCGCCGCAGTCCTCGCGATCAGCACGTCCTCCCTCGTCAAGGAGGGCAAGTTCGGTCTCAACATGGAGACCGTGGTCACCCTCGGCATGGACGCGCTCTCCCTCATCCCCGGCGGCACCCTGCTCAAGGGCGGGCGCGCGGTCACCGGGATGGCGCGCCAGGCGGCGACCCGCACCCCGGGGCGCCTGCGCGGAGGTGTGTCCAGGGCGGCCTCCTCGGTCCGCAGCGGTGCCAGCCGCGCGGTTCCCGCCAGGGTGAGCCGGGCGGCCGGAACCACGGCCGGAAGGGTGAGCCAGGCGGCCAACACCACGGGTGGGAAGATCGCCACCACCATCGCCAAGGACAGCGCGGCCAGCATGGCATCGTCGGTCACGGTGCAGGTCGCGGGTGAGGGCAGGAGCCTCAGCGACATCAACTGGACCAGCGAGGCACTGACCGCTGTCGGGACCAGCGCGGCAGGGTCCACCGCCGGGGTACTCAAGGACAACGGGACGCTGCCCACCTTCTTCGGGGGCGGTGCGGACAACGGCGGTTCCGGTGGCGGTGGAACCGACTCGACGCCGGACCCCGGCGGTTCCGGGCCTGACGTGAATGGACCCCCGGACTCGGGCGCGTCCTCGGACAACGGGACGAACTCCGGGGGCCGCAGCGGCTCCGGAGAGTCGAGCACCGTGACAACCGGGGACGGAACGGGCACACGTGGCTCCGTGGACGGGGGAGGACCGGAGGGCGGAACGGCTGCCGGTCCGTCCCCAGCCGATCCCGCGACTGGGGCAGCCACGAACACGTCGCCCGGTGGGGCCGAGAACGCGCCCAGTTCCGCTGACGCCGCTGCTTCCACTGACTCCGGTGGCTTCGCGGGTGCCGACGGTGGGAGCTCTGGGAACACCAGCCCCTCCGGCACGGGGGAGGATTCGGGCAGCGGCCGCACCGGTGGACCATCCGTGCCGGGTGCCGGTGCTGACGGTGCCACAGGTCCCGGCGCTTCTGCTGTGGGTGCTGCGACCATGAGTTCTGGTGATGCTTCCGGTGCCGGGGAGGCTACCGGTTCCGCAGGCTCGGGTGACGGCGGTACGGGTGCCATGCCCACCGGTTCCGGTGATGTCTCTGGGACTGGAGACACGGCTGGTGCCCCGAACGCCGGTAGCGCGGATGGTGTCGTCGGTGGGTCCGGTGACGGACGGACCTCCGCCGACCCGGCCCCCGACTCGGACACGAGCAACCCGACCAACCAGGGTGGTTCGCGGGATTCGGCGTCCGAGTCCGGGGACGGAGCGGGCGGCCGTGACTCCGGTGAGGGCCGGAGTGGACGTGACGCCGGTGGGGAACCCAGGGAGGAGTTCGCGCCGGTGACCCGGTCCGGGGGCGGCACGAACACACCGCAGCCCCCCGATCGTTCGCGGACACGGGTCGGTGAACCGGACGACGTGGACGTCTCATCCGGGAACCGCGATGGTCAGGCCCTCGATGCCTCCGCCCGACCCGGTGCGCGCTCTGACGGGAGCGCCTCATCGACGCACGGCGGGACAGAGCCGAACCCCGCTCCTCGGACCACCGGTCAGGACCCGAGCGAGTCCCCGACCCCGAGTGCCGACCGGGCCCAGGGCGAGCCCGGCTCCCAGAGCCCTCGGCGGTCAGCGGAGGAGTCCGCGCCAGCGCGCGGCGGGCAGGAACCGATCCGGCCCGAGCAGCGGTCCCCGGGGCAGGCCTCCAGCGAGGCCGCGCCCCGCCAGCGCGGTGAGGACACCCAGCCCCTCGACTCCCCGCGTGCGGATTCCGGTGCCTCCGCCCAGGACGGTTCGACCGTCACCCACACACGAACGACCGGCCGGGGAGAGTTCACCACCACGCGTGGACCGGACGGCGAGCAGAACACCTCCTACCGCTACCCGGCCGCCAGCGAGGGCGGATCGGACCTCACCCTGAACGTCACCCGTGACGGAGCGGACGTCAACGGCACGGGCGTGCGGAGTACGGGCAGGGGCTTCGAGGTGTCCTCGACGGACGGCTCGTCGGTCCGCTCCCAGCGCGACGGCGCCATCCGCACGGGCGATCTGGAGGTGACCGGCCCCGGCGGCAGGGGGCGCGCCTCCTACCGCGACGGCGAGTTGACGGTGTCCACGAGAGACGGCGACGTCTCGGTCTCGCGGGACGCGAACGGCAACGAGGTCCGGACCGAGGACGGTCTCACCGTCCGCCAGGACGCGGACGGCCTGCGGGTCAGCCACACCGGCGACGGCCCCGTCGACCAGAGGATGGACGGTGACGGCCCCGACGTCACCCGGGCGGCAGCCGACAGCACGGGGCGTCCTCCCCGTTCCCAGGTGACCGACCCGACCACGGGCAGAAACGCGGAGGTCGGGGTCGACGGCTACCGGGTCGACGTCCCCGGTGGTTCCTCGCACGGCTTCGACCGTGCCGACGGGACGGTCCGGGTCGAATCCGGCGACGCCCGAGCCGAGGTCAGGCCTGACTCCGCGCACCTGTCCCATGCGGACCACGGCGTGGACTTCGCACTGCGCCAGGACGGCACCGGAAGGGTCAGGGGCGGCCCCTCCAGCGCCGAGATCCGCGCGGACGGCGGCATCGACCTCCGGGCATCCGTCTTCTCGCAGAGCAACGACGCCACCCTCCGGCAGGAGGCCGACACCCGGGGCGGTACCCGGCCCGTGTTCAGGGCCGGGAACGTCACCGCTGAACCGGGACAGGTCAGCTTCGACCACGGGGCCCGGGTCGAGGTTGTGGACCACCAGGGAACGAGGGCGATTCGCGTGGTCGACGGCGGCCGACAGCGGACCTACAACATGGACGGTACGCCCGTAAGGGGCGAGACCTACCCGAGTCTGCCCCTGAGCCCCGGTGCCGACTCACCCTTCATGGTGATCAGCTCCCCGGACGGCAGCACGCTCACCAGGGTGACGATCGAGCCGGGGCGTGGCGGTGGCGGGCCGGGCTCGGCCCCCGCGATGCGCGTCGAGAGCCCGTACGGCTGGTCGGTGCGCACATCGGGAGACACAGACGTGAGCATGGCGGCTCCGGGCGGAAGGGAGAACTCCCTGGAGGTGACGCGCCGCGGTGACGGCTCTGTCGCGGTGAGCACCAGGGACGGGAGCCACCGGGCGGACAACGGTGGCGGTCGGCTCAGTGTCTCCGGCCCCGGACAGCTCAGGGGCGACACCGACGGAGACCGGGTGCGGGTGTCCGACGGCGAGGCTTCCACGACCGCGCGTACGGACGAGAGCAGCGTGATCCCGGGCGAGAGGGTGGCCGAGACCAGGAGCGACAGGGAACCCCGTCGATCGTTCGGGGAGAGCTCGCAGCACGAGAACTCGGTGTCCACGAGCGAGGGGACGAGCGTCTGGGCCAGGGGCAACGAGGTCAACACGACGATGGCCCCGGGCCGGGGACCCGGCACTGTCGGCTCCGGCGACCGGACCGTCGACATCACGCCCGACGGCCTGAGCGCGCGGGGCACCGGCCGTGACTCCGGCACGTGGGAGGTGTCCACCGGTCCCGCTGGAACGAGCGGGCGCAACGGTGCCCAGAGCATCGAGGTCACGGCCGACCCCGGAAGGGGTGGGGTGCGCAGTCCGGTGCACACCGGCGACGGCGGGATCCAGTGGCGCAACCCGAGGAACTCACCCGAGCAGATCAGGTTCGAGACCGGCGGGGACGTCGCGGGCAGTCGGACGGCCTCGGGGCGGACCGAGGTCACCGACGCGAGCAACGGAACCACGGTCAGGGACGCCAGGGGAGGAGCGCGGGTCGACCCCGGAGGGGGTGGCCCCGAGCTGCGCGTCACCGAGAACCACGTCCGTGTCAGCGCACCGGACGGCACCCAGCACCGGGTGGACGTGCCGGGACCGTCGGCCGACGGCGGCACCGCCAGCTCCGGCCGCGACGGGTCGGGAACCACCTCCGACGGGGAGGGACGACGCGGCTCCGATCGCCCGGAACGTCCGGGCCGCGATCCGGTCACCGACATGCCCAACACCCGGAGGGCGGCCGTCGAGGCGATCCCCTTCGAGCTGTTCAAGAACATCCTCAACGTGGTCGCGGGAACGGGCTTCGACTTCGCCCGCCATTTCGCGGCCGAGGCGACGGGACTGGACTGGCTCTCGGACGGCATCGCCTTCGGGCCCGACGGCACGCCCAACCCCAGCTACGTGGTGCAGTCCTTCATGCAGCTCGGCACAGCCATCCCCAAGGCGGCGGCCGAGGGCCGGTACGGGGGCGCGGACGGCCTGCCCGGTCTCCCCCTGGAGCTGGGCCACCAGGCCATGCGCAACAACCTGCGCGACGAGTACCTTGACGAGTTCCACGAGGACTTCCGCGAGGGCGAGAAGGTCGAGGACCAGCTCGACGCGCTCAACAAGCTGCTCACCGAGGAGAACCTCAAGGAGTACGAGGCCACCCGCGACACCGAGCACTCCAACCCCGGTGCGGTCGAGGAGCAGGAGCGGGCGGACCGCTTCCTCGCCGAGGCCCAGGCGCAGAGGAAGGTCCTCGAAGCAAGGCTCGCGAAGCTCTACGACGTCAGCCTGGAGGACGTGGAGAAGATGCGGGACCAGGGCTGACACCGCACCGCCGGATGACGCACGAACCAGGAAGGGGGCCGGATGGCCACCATCGTCAGTATCGACACCGACGCCCTGATCGACATGCGGGGGTCGCTCGGCAGGATCCAGAGCGCCTTCGCCGAAGCCGAGGAGGGCGATTCCTACCGGAGCCCCGAGGACCGGGCCGAGGACATCGGTCCGGGCAACCTGGTCGACAAGGCCAAGGACTACGGCAAGGACTGCAAGAAGAACTACGAGCGCCAGGCCGAGGACCTCGGTGCCCTGCTCCAGGCGCTCACCCCCGTGATCGAGACCTTCGAGGAGGCGGACACGGAACTGGGCACGAGCCTGAGTGAGGACAAGTCCGCACCCGCAGGCCCTCCGCCCCCCGGGCACCCCAACCAGTCCGCCGTCTAGCCAGACCGCGGAGAGCCACACCCGCCCGCACGAGGAGAACCGACCGCCATGCCCTACCTGTTCGAGGAGGACGTCCCGAAGCGGGACATCCTGTTCGACTACGCGCTTCCGGAAGGCTGGACGCAGTACGACCTGTCCGGGAACGCGCTCGCCGAGCTGCGCGCCAAGGTCCTGGAGACATACGGGAACCGGCCGGAGGAGGCCGAGGCGCTCAACGAGCTGATCGCCGACATGTCCAGGGTGACCAACGAGGCCACCGGGTCCGGGCTCATCTCGGCAGCCGGGGCCTTCCAGGAGTACGACGACGGGTTCTTCATGGCGACCGTCTGCGTGTTCGCCTTCCCTGCGGGACGGGGGGAGAACACCATCGACCCGCTGCGCCTGGTCGACTACGTCTACCAGGACTCGGCCACCGCACGCGAGGGCACCTGGCTGCGCAAGAGCGTCGTCGACCTGACCGAGTCCGGGCTGGGGCAGTGCGGTCGCATCCACGGGATCACGGACTACGAGACCGACGAGGCGATCGTGCGCACGGTGGCCATGCACACGGCCATGGAGTACCCGGGCCTGGACAAGCGGATCCTGGTCAGCTGCACCAGCCCCAACTCACACGAGGTCGACGAGGTCCTGGACCTCTTCGACGCCATCACCGGCTCCGCGCGGTTCTGGGAGCGCGACGTCCCCGCGGACGAGGACACCTGAATCTCCGCCAACCGGTGCGGGTCAGCGGGTTCCGGGGCGAACCAGCACCCACGAATACGTATCAGCCACAATGAGCACAGAAGGGCCCTCGGGGCCTCGGCCGGACGCGGCCGCCCCGAGAGCACACACACGAGGAGAGACACATGCCCGCGTACAACGTCGACAGCGACAAGACCGAGGAGACCTCGGGCTCCCTCACCCAGGAGTTCAACGAGTTCACCGAGCGCCTCCAGAGCATCAAGACCAAGGTCGACGCGCTGATCTCGGACGGCTACAGCACCCCCGCCGCGGAGAAGCACTTCCGTCCGTTCTTCGAGGACTTCAACAGCGGCTTCGAGGACGTCAACAAGGGTCTTGAGGGCATCGCCAAGTACCTCAAGCAGGTCGGCACCACCTTCAGCGAGACCGACGAGAAGCTCGGCGAGGGCCTCAAGGGCTGACGGCTCCGAGCCGCCCCGACCCCCGACCCCGCGCCCCTCGCGGGCTCCCGCGGGCTCCCGCCCCGCGCCCAACAGCCCCGCCCCGAACGCCCGCGCCGGACCCCACGCCCCCCTTCCGGCTCCCGCGCGGGCGCGGGGCGCAACGCGCGGACCCCGCCGACCGCCGCGTCGGCAGACGTGACCCGCCCCTGACGGCAGAGACCCGGAAGCAGTCCTCACCGTGCGCCTTCTCTTCACCGCGACTCCAGCCACCGGCCCGTCCGTGGACGGACCGAACGGCTCCGGCCCCGTCGCATCCTCGCCCCTGCGGCTGGACATGCTCGTCGACGCCGACCCCAGCGCCACGGTGCGCCAGCTCACCGAGGTCGTGGACCCGGTGGTCCGGACGATGCCGCGCGTCGACGGCCGGGAGGTCCCGCTCTACGTCGGCGACCGTCGCGTCGATCCGTCCGTGTCCCTGGCGGACGCCGGGATCCTGGACGGGTCGGTCATCGGTGTGGGCGGGCCCGCCGAGGTCAAGGCCGAACCCCCGGGGGTGGTGGAGGTCCGGGTCGTCTCCGGTCCCGACGCCGGGCGGGTCGTGCGGCTCGACCCGGGCGACTACGTGGTCGGCGACCACGAGAGCGCCGTGCTCGTCGTCGACGCGGACGGCCACTGGGCGCGGATCCGCGTGTCCCCCGACGGCACCGTCACCATTACCAGTACCAGCAGCGGTCAGGGCACCTACCTGGAGCGCGACGAGGTGGCCCCGAACACCGCGTGGCCGCAGGGGGAACAGCTCACCCTGGGCGGGACCCTCTTCGAGGCGTGGCCCAACCACCGGCCCGACGCCTCCGTCGTCACCTCCGAGGACGGCACCGGCCTCGACTACAACCGTCCGCCGCGCCTGCACCCCGCGCCCGCCAAGACCAAGTTCAAGCTGCCCACCCCGCCCGAGCCGCCGGACAAGCCGATCGCCCAGCTGCTCATGATGATCCTGATGCCGATCACCATGGCGGTCGGCGGCGCGCTCATCATGAACCGCCCGCAGATGCTCCTCATCGGACTGCTGGCGCCCGTCTCCGTGCTGTTCATGCAGTTGATGCAGCGCAGGACCACCAAGGCCCGCTACGAGAAGCAGCTGCGCGAGTTCGAGGAGAAGACGGAGCGGGTCACCAGGGACGCCCGTGACGCCCTCGTCTCCGCGCAGCGGCGCCTGCGCGACACCTGCCCCGACCCGGCGGCGGTCCTCCTGCTGTCCACCGGCCCGCGCTCCCGCCTGTGGGAGCGCCGCAAGATCGACGAGGACTTCACCCAGCTGCGCGTGGGCACCGGCAGCATCCCCTCCGAGGTGGTCCTGATGGACCCCACCAAGGACGACCACCGCAAGGAGGTCACCTGGGACATGCGGGACGTACCGGTGAGCGTGTCGGTCAGGGACAACGGCGTCGTGGGCGTGGCCGGGACCGGCGAGGGGGCCCACGCCCTGGAGCGCTGGCTGGTCGCCCAGCTCGTCGCCCTGCACAGCCCCGCCGAGCTCCAGCTGTACCTGCTGTCCATGGAGGGTGACCACACCCGCTGGCGGTGGACCCGCTACGTGCCGCACCTGCGCGGGGACCTGCCCCAGCTCTCGCTGGGCCGGATCGGCATCGACGCCACCACGTGCGCCCGCCGCGTCTCCGAACTCCTGATGATCCTGGAGGCGCGGGCCAAGGCCGCGCGCGCAGCCGTCGACGACGAGCCCGCGATCGTGGTCGTGCTCGACGGCGCCCGCCGGATCCGCTCGCTCCCCGGGGTCGTCCAGCTGCTGCGAGAGGGCCCCGAGGTCGGTATCCACGTCCTGTGCCTGGACGCCGAGGAGCGGCTGCTCCCCGAGGAGTGCCGGGCGGTCGTCAGCATCACCCCGCACGGGATGCGTCTGCGCCGGACCTCCTTCGACAACGTCGAGGACGTGCGCGCCGACGTCCCCTCCGCCGCCTGGGCGGATCGGCTCGGGCGCGCCCTGGCCCCGCTGCGGGACAGCAGCGTCGGCGAGTCCGGCGGGTCGCTGCCGCGCAGCGCGCGCCTGCTCGACGTGATCGGCCTGGAGCCGCCCAACGGCGACGCGATCGCCGCCCATTGGACGAGCGGCGGCCGGAGCACGGTCGCCACCCTCGGCGTCGGCCTGGACGGCCCGTTCGCCGTCGACATCCGGCGGGACGGCCCCCACGCGCTCATCGCGGGCACGACGGGTTCCGGCAAGTCCGAACTCCTCCAGACACTGGTGGCGTCGCTGGCCGCGGTGAACCGTCCCGAGTCGATGTCGTTCGTGCTGGTCGACTACAAGGGCGGCAGCGCGTTCAAGGACTGCGTGGACCTGCCGCACACCGTCGGCATGGTCACCGACCTGGACACCCATCTGGTGGGACGCGCCCTGGTCTCGCTCGGCGCGGAGCTGCACCGCCGCGAGCACATTCTGGCCAAGGCCGGAGCGAAGGACATCGAGGACTACCTCGAACTCCTGGACCGTGACCCCCGCATGCCGCAGATGCCCCGGCTGATGCTGGTCATCGACGAGTTCGCGTCCATGGCGCGCGAGCTGCCGGACTTCGTCAAGGGTCTGGTCAACATCGCCCAGCGCGGCCGCTCGCTCGGCATCCACCTGGTGCTGGCCACCCAGCGTCCCGGCGGCGTGGTCACCAACGACATCCGCGCCAACACCAACCTGCGGATCGCGCTGCGGATGACCGACGAGACCGAGAGCCGCGACGTCATCGACGCGGCGGAGTCGGCGCACATCGGGATCGACACCCCCGGACGCGCCTACGCCCGGCTCGGCCACGCGTCGCTCCTGCCGTTCCAGTCGGGTCGGGTGGGCGGCCGCAGGGTCGTGGCCGTGGAGAACGCCTCGGCTCCCGTCGCCCACGCGGTGAAGTGGTCGGACCTGGCGCTTCCCGCCCCGATCGCCGCCAAGGAGAGCCAGCAGAGCGGCGACGTGGAGGCCACCGACCTCACGGCGTTGGTCGCGGCCGTGCGGGAGGCCACCGAGCAGGTCGGCGCGCGGCGTCAGCCAAGCCCCTGGCTGGAGGCGCTGCCCACGTCGCTGACCCTGTCCACGCTCCTGCGGGGGCGGCCCCCGCAGGCCGAGCCCGGGGTCGTGCGTCCGGTGCCGATCGGCCTCATCGACGTCCCGGCGCAGCAGCGCCAGATGCCGTACACGTTCGACCTGGCCAGAACCGGACACCTGCACATCATGGGGTCGGGCCGCACGGGCCGCTCCCAGACACTGCGCACCCTCGCCGCCTCCCTCGCCCTGGGCCACCACCCGGACGACGTGCACATGTACGGCCTGGACTGCGGCAACGGTGCCCTCCTGCCCATGGAGCGGCTGCCGCACTGCGGGGCGGTCGCCCAGCGCACCCAGGGCGACCGTGTCGTGCGCCTGCTGGGGCTGCTCGGAGAGGAACTGGACCGCAGGCAGAAGCTGCTCGCGGCGCACGGCTGCGCCGACCTGGAGGAGCTCCGGGCCAAACTGCCCGGTCAGGAGCGACCGGCCCACATCGTGCTCTTCATCGACCGCCTGGACGCCTTCGAGCAGGCCTTCGGTGAGTACAACTACGGGGCCCTGGTCGAGGACGTCACCACCCTGATGAGGGACGGTGCGGGCGTGGGCGTCCACGTGGTCGCCACCGGTGACCGCCTGCTGACGCGCACCAAGTACTCCTCCACCACGGAGGACCTGCTGGTCCTGCGCTGCAACGACAGCGGGGACTACGGTTCGGCCGGGCTCCAGGCCCGCGCGCTGCCCGAGGAGGTCCCGGACGGCCGGGCCTTCCGCGCGGGCGACGCGCTGGAGGTGCAGATCGCGCTGCTGACGAAGAACCCCCAGGGCGCGGCCCAGGGTGCCGAGCTCGCGCGCATCGCCGAGTTCGTCTCCCAGCGACCCCAGCCGGGCGACGGGCCGAGGCCGTTCCGCGTCGACGTCCTGCCGGACCAGCTGAGCTACGCGGACATGCCCCGGTACCGGACCCGGGCCCCGCGGCCGCTGCACGCCCTGATCGGCGTCGGAGGCAACGAACTCACCGCCGTCACCGCGGACCTGTCGCGGATCCCGACCTTCCTCGTGAGCGGTCCGCCCCAGTCCGGGCGGTCCAGCATGCTCACGACCATGGCCGCGTCCCTGCTGGAGGGAGGGACGGAGCTGCTGCTCGTGACCCCGAGGGGATCACGCCTGGCCGACCTGCGGAACGAGCGCGGGGTGCGGGCCGTCGTCGACTCCGCCGAACCGAGGCTGTCGCAGCTGCACGAGGCGCTCGGCCGCTTCGAGGCGGACACCGCGGTCGTGGTGATCGACGACGCCGAACTGCTGCTCCAGAGCGACCTCGGCAAGGAGTTCACGCGGATCGCGCGCGGCATGGTGGGCGCGGGCTGGGGCATCGTCGCGGCGGGCACCAACGAGGCGCTCCAGGGCGGCTTCAACGGCTGGCACGTCCACCTCAAGCGCAACCGGATCGGTGCGCTGCTCTCTCCGCAGAGCCAGGCCGACGGCGAGGTTCTGGGACTGCGCCTGCCCAAGGGGGTGTCCAGCCCGAGGCTCACCCCGGGGACCGCCTACCTGCACCTGGGCGACGGCAGGGTCCAGCAGGTGAGGGTGCCGATGCCGTGACCACCGGAAACCGGGGTGTGACGACAGGTACCTTGTGCGCGAGGTTCGAGGCGCTAGTATCCACCTACTCCCCTTGGCCCCGTTTGTCCTCCCCCTGTTCTCGGTGGGCGCCTGACCCCGCTGCCAGAGTCAACCGTCCCACCCGTATGCCGATCAGGATCTGTTCCCAGTGAACCCAACCCCCTCAGCCGTCTCACTTCCCGTCACCGCCACCGACCTGACCTCCACCGACCCCACGAGGATCGGCCCCTACCAGCTCCTCAAACGCCTGGGGGCTGGTGGCATGGGCGTCGTGTACGCGGCCCAGGCCCACGGCGGTGAGCTGGTCGCGGTCAAACTCATCCACCCCGAGTACGCGGCGGACGAGGACTTCCGGGCGCGCTTCACCCGTGAGGTCGACCTGCTCCGCAGGGTGGGCGGCGCGTGCGCGGTGCCCCTCCTGGACGCCGACACCGAGGCCGAGCGGCCCTGGCTGGTCACCCCGTTGGTGCGGGGCATGACGCTCAGCGCCTACATGCGCAAGCACGGAGCCCTCGACGAACAGCTGCTGATCGGCCTCGCCGCGGGGGTGGCCGAGGCGCTGGCCCAGATCCACGAGGCGGGTATCGCGCACCGCGACCTCAAGCCCGCCAACATCGTGCTGTCACCCGAGGGCCCCCGCGTCCTCGACTTCGGAGTGGCTCGGGCGGTGGACCAGACCGCGCTCACCCGGACCGGATCGGTCATGGGCTCGCCCGGATGGATCAGCCCCGACCACTACCAGGGCAAGCCCGCCAGCACCGCCGACGACATCTTCGCCTGGGGCGCCCTGGTGACCTACGCGGCCACCGGGCGGCCGCCCTTCGGCAGCGGCGACCCTGCCGCCATCGCCCACCGGGTGATCAGCGGGGAACCGGACACCGAGGGGTTCACCGGTCCGCTGGCCGACCTCGCGCGGCGCGCGCTCCAGAAGGAGGGCGCCCAGCGGCCCACGGCCCTGCAACTGGTCTCGGAGATGGTGTCCGTGACCCACCCCGGGCGGTCCTTCGCGCCGGTGGCCTCGGCCGAAGCCGCAGGCAGCGTGATGGGCGCCCTGGTCGACAACAACTGGCACGGAGTGCAGACCGCACCCGAACGTGAGTTCGCGGTGAAGCCGACCAAGGGCGCGGGCAGGGCCCTGGCTCTGGTCGGTGCGGTCCTGGGCGCCCTCCTGCTGATCGCCGGACTCGGTTTCGGTGGTGTGGCCCTGGCCAACAACTGGGACTCCCTGCCGGTCGCCGCGTGGTTCTCCGGAGACGAGGACGACGAGGGCGGGGACACCGCGAAGGAGAGCTCCGACGAGGAGCAGAGGCGTCCCGGCCCGGTCGGCAAGGAGCCCACGGAGGACGCCTCGCCCTCGGACGAGCCCTCCGAGGAGGCGGGCGACGAGGACGACGCCGACGACGACGCGGACGAAGAGGCCGAGGAGGACGGTGGTTCGACCACCACCATGGCCACGGTCGGCGCCGGGGTGAGCGCCTCGGGGTCGCGCCCGGCCGGTGACCACGTGGTGGCCTTCCAGCCCGCGGGCGGATCCGGCCAGTACGCGGTGGTCGACGGCGCCACGGTGGTGTGCGCGTGGAGCTTCTGCCAGGAGCAGGGGGGCGGCGTGGCCGACGGTGCCGCCGGAACGGTCTCCTCCAGCCCCGGCGCCCTGACCGGCTACGTCAACTCCGGCAGCCGAACGGTCTCGGCCGAGGTCACCTACACCGAGAGCGGCGGCACCGTCACCATCACCCGACTCGTGGAGCACCACAAAACCAGCGGTAGCGGAACCCCGCCCTGGTAGGAGGAGCACAAGTGCTGAAGTCTCTCACCCGCCGGATCTCCTGCGGGCTCACCGTCGTCCTGGTCGCGGCCCTCGCCAGCCCCGCCCCGGCCTCCGCCGCCTCCTACAGCGGGGAGTGCGGGAGCGGGTACGGGGTGGTGAACTCGGCCTCCGTCCCCGGGGGTACGGTCCACCTGACCTACAACAACTCCAACGGCAGGAACTGCGTGGTCGTGACCCGGTCCAGCCCCGGCTCCGCGATGAACATGGACGCCTCCCTCAAGCGCTCCGACTCCACCTCCTGGAAGACCGACCCGGGCAGCTTCACCACCTACGCCGGTCCGGTGTACCTGGACGCCGCGGGTCACTGCGTGGACTGGGGGGGTTCGATCGGCGGCGAGTGGGTCGTACGCAACGGCACCAACTGCGGCTGACACCGCGAGGAACGCGAGGGGCCCCGCCGAACAGCGTGTTCGGCGGGGCCGTCGTTCGTTCCGGGTCAGGTGGGGCGGCGGATCAGGCCCGGTAGAACGTGAAGGCGCCGTACTGGGAGATGCTGACCTCCCACTCGGTGACGTCGCCGGTCTCCTCGTCCAGGCTCTGGCACAGGAAGGGCGCCTCGCCGCCGGTCTCGCCGCGCTCGACGTCGGAGTCCATGTCGCAGAGCACGAGCTCGGACTCGGCGCTCACCCGGAGGCTGTCCTCGAGAGCCTCGCGCACGAGCGGCCCTTCGGGCATGTCCCACTCGTAGTTGATCAGGATGCCCGAGGAACTGATGTCGATCGAGTACTCGAACTCCTCGTCCAGGAAGGTCACCGTGCAGGTGACGGACTCACCCTCCTCACCGGCGATCTCGGGGCAGGTGGAGGCGGCGTCGGGGTCGGCCACGGAGGCGAACGTGGAGATCCGCTCCAGAGCCTCCCAGGCGATGCGGTCCCCCAGGGGAGCCGAGGAGTCGGGCTCGGCGGGCAGGTCCGTCTCCGGGTCGATCTCGGGTGCCTCGTCGGGGATGGGGCCCTGGTTGAACGAGGAGGTGTCCACCTCGACGGCCTCCTCCTCGACCTCCTCGATGGCGGCCGTGTCGGGCTGGGCGGGCTCGGGGTCGTCGCCGCCACAGGCGGCGAGTGCGAGGGCGGAGCCGGCGGCGACGAGGCCGAGGGCGACACGGTGGCGGCGGGTGGAGTTCAGCATGGGGCATCCTGTCGGGAGAGCGGGTTGGGGTATCCGCTTGGGTCCCTGACCGGGGCTTTTGGTTCTGGGGCGGGCCTTTATGTGACTTATGTCATATTCTGAGGCTGATGTGGCCTGTGTGATTGGCGTTGGTCAACCCGCAGGTCAGGACGGGGGAGGTCGAACCTGTGCCGAGCACCACACCCCGGCTCGCCGGAACCGAACGCGATTCTCTACCATCTCGAAGTATGGACGTCCCTGAGAGCGGGGCCGCCGGTACCGCGGCCCCCAACCTGGCCGAGGGCTTCCCGGCGGCCACACGTGAGCGGTGGCGCGAACTCGTCGCCGGAGTGCTGCGCAAGAGCGGCGTCGCGGAGGAACGGCTCGCCGACACCCCCGAGTCCGTCCTGGCCACGCACGGCTACGACGGGTTCGACATCCAACCCCTCTACACCGCCGACCCGCCCGCCGCGGACCCCGGCTATCCCGGGCTGGCACCCTTCACGCGCGGCTACCGCCCGGGCGGAGGCGTGGCCGGAGGGTGGGACATCCGCGCCCGGCACACCGACGCCGACCCCGCCGAGCTGCGGCGCCGCATGCACAACGACCTCATGAACGGCGTCAGTTCGCTGTGGGTGGCCGTGGGCGCCGACACCGGTCCCGAAGCCACCGAACCGGGCGGGGTCCCCCTCTCCCGCCTGGGCGAGGCCCTCGCCGACGTCTACCTCGACCTCGCCCCCGTAGTGCTGTCCGCGCCCGGCCCCCACGCACTCGACGCGGCCACCGCCCTGCTCCGGGCGCACGCCGACGCCGAGATCCCCGACGGCCGGGTCGTCTCCCACCTCGGGCTGGACCCCCTGAGCGCGGCGGCCCTGGCCGGTGAGCGCCCCGACGTGACCGACACGGCCCGCTTCGCCGCGGAACACGCCGCCTCCCGCCCCGGGCTGGGCCTGTTCGTCGCCGACGGCACACTCGTCCACGACGCGGGCGGCTCCGAGGCACAGGAGATCGGCTCCGCCGTCGCCGCCGGGACCGCCTACCTGCGTGCCCTCGCCGACGCCGGGCTGGACCTGGCCGACGCCGCCCGCCGGATCGAGTTCCGGCTCGCCGCGAACGCCGACCAGTTCTCCGTCATCGCCAAGCTCCGTGCCGTCCGCGCCATGTGGAACCAGGTACTGGAGGCCTCCGGGGTGCCCACCGACCAGCGCGGCATGAGTCTGCACGTCACCACCTCGAACGCCATGCTCACGCGCCGCGACCCGCACGTGAACATGCTCCGCACCACCGTGGCCTGCTTCGCCGCCGGGGTGGGCGGCGCCGACGCGGTCACCGTCGCGCCCTTCGACTCCGCCGTGGGCCTGCCCGACGACTTCGCCCGCCGCATCGCGCGCAACACCCAGTCGCTCCTGATCGAGGAGTCCCACCTGGCCCGGGTCGTCGACCCGGCCGGGGGCTCCTTCTACGTGGAGGCCCTCACCCGGGACCTCTACGGCGCCGGATGGGGCTTCTTCCAGGAACTGGAGCGCGCCGGGGGTATCGGCGCGGCGATCGCGCACGGTGAACTCCGCGCGGCCGTGGACCAGGTGTGGGACCGCCGCCGCCACGACCTCGCCCGCCGGACGGCCCCGCTCACCGGGGTCAGCGAGTTCCCCGACCCGCACGAGAAATCCCTGGTCCGCGCCCCCGACCCGGCCCGCCGGGCACCGGTCCACGGGGGCTTCCCGGCCCGCCGCTACGCCCAGGACTACGAGAGCCTGCGCGACCGCTCCGACGCCCACACCGCCGCGACCGGCCACCGGCCCGCCGCGTTCCTGGTCACCCTCGGGCCCGTCGCCGCGCACACCGCGCGCGCCTCCTTCGCCACCAACCTCCTCGCCGCCGGGGGCATCGAGGCCAAGGACCCGGGGCCGATCGACGACCCGGCCTCGGCCGCGCGCGCCTTCGCCGACTCCGGCAGCCGGGTCGCCGTGATCTGCTCCTCGGACCGGCTCTACGGCGAACACGCGGAGGACGTCGCCCGCGCGCTCAAGGGGGTCGGGGCCCGCCGCGTCCTGCTCGCCGGGGCGCCCCGCGACTCCTACCGCGAGGCCGGGGTGGACGCCTTCGCCCACAGGGGCTGTGACGCCGTCGCCCTGCTCACCGACCTGGTGGACGTGCTCCTCACCGACCCGCCGACCGCCGCGAACGACTCCACCCAGGGGGCGAGGGCATGATTCCCGACTTCTCCACCGTCGACCCCCGTCTCCCCGCCTTCACCGGCGCCGACCAGGGCGCGGCCGACTGGCGGCGCGCCCTGGAGGAGACCACCGGCAAGGCCGCGGACGCCCTGGAGTGGGAGACCCCCGAGGGCATCGGGGTCAGACCGCTCTACACGCCCGCCGACCGCGAGGGCCTGGACTTCGTGGACGGTCTCCCGGGTGTGCCGCCCTACCTGCGCGGGCCCTACCCGACCATGTACGTGAACCAGCCGTGGACCATCCGCCAGTACGCGGGCTTCTCCACCGCCGAGGAGTCCAACGCCTTCTACCGCCGCAACCTCGCCGCCGGGCAGAAGGGCCTCTCGGTCGCCTTCGACCTGGCCACCCACCGCGGCTACGACTCCGACCACCCCCGGGTCGCCGGTGACGTCGGCATGGCGGGCGTGGCCATCGACTCCATCTACGACATGCGCCAGCTGTTCGACGGCATCCCGTTGGACCGGATGAGCGTGTCCATGACCATGAACGGCGCGGTGCTGCCCGTCCTGGCGCTGTACATCGTCGCCGCCGAGGAGCAGGGTGTGTCCCCCGAGAAGCTGTCGGGGACCATCCAGAACGACATCCTCAAGGAGTTCATGGTCCGCAACACCTACATCTATCCGCCGCAGCCGTCGATGCGGATCATCTCCGACATCTTCGCCTTCACCTCGCAGCGGATGCCGCGCTTCAACTCCATCTCCATCTCCGGCTACCACATGCAGGAGGCCGGGGCCACGGCCGACCTCGAGCTGGCCTACACCCTCGCCGACGGGGTGGAGTACATCCGGGCGGGTCAGAGGTCCGGGTTGGACGTGGACGCGTTCGCCCCCCGGCTGTCGTTCTTCTGGGCGATCGGGATGAACTTCTTCATGGAGGTCGCCAAGCTGCGCGCGGCCCGTCTGCTGTGGGCCCGCCTGGTCAAGGACCTGGGCGCCGCCAAGGACAAGTCACTGAGCCTGCGCACCCACTCCCAGACCTCCGGCTGGTCCCTCACCGCGCAGGACGTGTTCAACAACGTCGCGCGCACCTGCGTGGAGGCCATGGCCGCCACCCAGGGCCACACCCAGTCGCTGCACACCAACGCCCTGGACGAGGCGCTCGCCCTGCCCACGGACTTCTCCGCGCGCATCGCCCGCAACACCCAGCTGCTGTTGCAGCAGGAGTCGGGCACCACCCGCGTGGTCGACCCCTGGGGTGGGAGCTACTACGTGGAGCGGCTCACCCAGCAGCTCGCGGAGAAGGCGTGGGCGCACATCCAGGAGGTCGAGAAGGCCGGGGGCATGGCCGCCGCGATCGACGCCGGGCTGCCCAAGATGCGCATCGAGGAGGCGGCCGCCCGCACGCAGGCGCGCATCGACTCGGGGCGCCAGCCGGTGATCGGGGTCAACAAGTACCGGCCCGACTCGGCGGACGAGATCGACGTCCTCAAGGTCGAGAACTCCAGGGTCCGCACCGAGCAGCTGGACAAGCTGCGGCGCCTGCGCGAGGAGCGCGACGACCAGGAGGTGCGCGCGGCTCTGGACGCCCTCACCGAGGCGGCGGGACGGGAGTCCAGGGCGGACGAGTCCCTCACGAACAATCTGCTGGCGGCCGCCGTCGACGCGGCCCGTGCGAAGGCGACGGTCGGGGAGATCTCCGACGCCATGGAGAAGGTCTTCAACCGTCACTCCGGCCAGATCCGTACGATTCAGGGTGTGTACAGGAACGAGGCGGCCGGTAGCTCCGACGCCGCCGGACTGATGGACCGGGTGATCGCCCGGGTCGACGAGTTCGCCGAGGCCGAGGGGCGCCGTCCACGCATCCTCGTGGCGAAGATGGGCCAGGACGGCCACGACCGGGGGCAGAAGGTGATCGCGACCGCCTTCGCCGACCTCGGTTTCGACGTGGACGTGGGCCCGCTGTTCCAGACCCCCGCCGAGGTCGCCGTCCAGGCGGTGGAGGCCGACGTCCACGTGGTCGGCGTCTCCTCACTGGCGGCCGGACACCTCACCCTGGTGCCCGCGTTGCGTGAGGAACTGGCCGCCCTCGACCGCGAGGACATCATGATCGTGGTGGGCGGGGTGATCCCGCCCGGCGACTTCGACGAGCTCCGCGCCGCCGGGGCGTCGGCGATCTTCCCTCCCGGAACGGTGATCGCGGAGGCCGCGATCGACCTCCTCGACCAGCTGGAGGATCGGCTGGACCCGGAGGGCGCGGGGCGCCGGGGATAGCTGTTCAGCGCGGCGGGCCGCAGCGGCCCGGCCGGAGTGCGAGCGGTCGGGTTCCGGCCGGGAGGGGGAGTGGACGTGGCGGTGCGCGGGAGGCGTCCGGTGGACGTGGACGCCCTGGCGGAGGGGGTGCTGTCCGGGCACCGGCCCACCCTGGCCAGGGCGATCACCCTCGTGGAGTCGCGCCGTCCGGACCACGCGCGCGCCGCCCAGGAGCTGTTGGTGCGCCTGCTGCCGCACACGGGCAAGGCCCAGCGGGTGGGCATCACCGGGGTGCCCGGTGTGGGCAAGTCGACCTTCATCGACGCGCTCGGCACCCGGCTGACCTCGCGCGGACACCGGGTGGCCGTGCTCGCGGTCGACCCGTCCTCCACCCGCACCGGCGGCAGCATCCTGGGCGACAAGACCCGCATGGCCGACCTCGCGGTGGACCCCGACGCCTTCATCCGGCCCTCTCCCACGGCGGGCACCCTCGGCGGGGTGGCACGCGCGACCAGGGAGACCATGCTGCTCATGGAGGCGGCCGGGTTCGACGTCGTCCTGGTCGAGACAGTGGGGGTCGGCCAGTCCGAGGTCACCGTCGCCGCCATGGTGGACTGCTTCCTGTTCCTCACGCTGGCCCGCACCGGTGACCAGCTCCAGGGCATCAAGAAGGGCGTTCTGGAACTCGTGGACGTGGTCGCGGTCAACAAGGCCGACGGCCCGCACGCCGACGACGCCCGCAAGGCCGGCCGGGAACTCTCCCGCGCCCTGCGCCTGCTCCAGCCGGTCCACCCCGAGTGGCGCCCGCCGGTGCTGACGTGCAGCGGACTGACCGGCGACGGGCTGGACGAGGTGTGGGAGACCGTGCTCGAACACCGGCGCGTGCTGGAGCGCGACGGCGCCCTCGCCGACCGTCGCAGTGCCCAGGGCGTGAGCTGGATGTGGGACCAGGTGCGGGACCAGCTCATGGACACGTTCCTGCGGGACGCGGATGTGGCCGACCTCATCCCCACGATGGAGTCGCGGGTGCGTTCGGGTGAGACCACCGCCACCCTGGCCGCGCGGTCCCTGCTGGACTCCTTCACTCAGGGTGACAACGACTCGAAGGGGCGAACGGGGCGTGACCGGCCCTCGAATGACGGTGACGACGCCTGACGGGTACGAAGCAAGACCGGGTTCCATGTCGTGATATGACCCAGGGTGAACGGGAGGTATCGCCCGCAGGGGAGGGGGTTCTTGCCCATGAGGCGAAAATTTCTTCCCCGATGCCATTCCCGTGGGAGCGGTTCGCTTATACCGTGTGTGTCCAACGACTTACCAGGCCGCTCGGGCGCGCAAGTGTCTCCCCTCACCGGACCGGCTCTGTGGGAGTGGAGCCGGGTCCGGTAGTCGTTCCCGGTCGGGCTGCGTATGGTTAAGCGAGGGACCCCTCACCATCTGAACGTGGGGCCGGGAGGAGTGAACGTGCACAGGCTTGGACTGAGCACGCGGTTCGAGAGCCGCAGCGTCATCGTCGCGATCGAGGGAGAACTCGACATCGCGACCGCCGCCGACCTCCAGGAACACATCAAGACCGCGATCGAGGACCACGGTCCGTGGCTGATCCTGGATCTGTCCGCCCTGGACTTCATGGACTCCAGCGGGCTGAACGTCATCATCAACGCCTATCGGAACGTCCGTGAGCTGGACGGTTCCCTGTCTCTGGCGGCTTTGAACGAACGCGTCACCAAGGTCGTCCGACTGGTCGGCCTGCACCGGCAGGTTCCGGTCCACCAGACCGTCGCCACCGCCGTCGCGGCGATGGAGGCCCTGGAGGCCAAACGCCAGGCCGGTTAGTGGTCCACAGGGTTCCGTGGATCCCCTCCCGGGACCGTGACAGCCGCTGACGCCCCTCCTCTCCCGTGCCCTCCTCCGGCAGGCGCGGTGCCCTGCCCGGAGAGGATCGGGTGTCGCCCGGCCATGACCGCCCCGAAGCGGGGTGGTGAGGTCGCCCTGTGGACAACTCCGTGCGTCCCCGTTCTCTGGGGGACAATGGAGCCATCAACGACGCACATCCCTCCCCTAGGTCCCCCCGCCGCCTCCTCGATCCCCTGACCCGTTTCCAGGTCCGAGCCCTGAACGATCCGCGTCACGCCGTACGTGTGGCCGGGATCAGCATCGCGCTGCTCTTCCTCCTGACCGCCCTCCTGGGCTTCGTCTTCGCCCTCGATCTCTCCGCGGCCGCCCGCATCACCCTGGTCCTGTTCGGAGGGGTCGTGGGCCTCCCGCTCTTCGTGGTGGGGCTCACCGCTCTCCTGAACCTGGCGCCGTCCAGGGTCGAACTACCCGCTGACACCCGTCCCGCCGACCTGCGTGCCGCGAGGAGGGTACTCCGCGCGGGAACGCTGACCGGCGTCCCCGCCGTCGACCGGATCGCCGCGGCTCTGGCCGCCCAGGTCCGGGGGCAGCGAATGTGGCCGACGACGCTGGGACTGTGCGTCCTGGCCGGGTTCAACCTGTTCCTGGCCCTCGACCGGTACGCCTCTCTCGGCTTCTGGGACGCCGCCTCCACGTTCTTCCTCGCGGTGGGCGTCTTCATGGTGGCCTTGGTGACCCTGGCCGTCCCCCAGGACCTCAGGTCCAAGCGGAGAGCCCGGGCCGTGGTCGAGGCCTTCGCCGCCACGGGGCGCGCGGCGGTCAGTCATCGGGGCCCCACCAAGGGGTCTCAGATTGGTAACGAGAATTCGGGGTAGTGGGTTCGGCATGAACGAGCACACGACACACCCCCGGTCCGCTCGCCGACATCCCAGGGCCCTGTTCGGCCAGATGCAGGTCTACGCGCAGAACAACCCGCGTGCCTACGCCGTCAGGGTCATGTCGGCCGTCCTTCTCATGGCGCTGCTCCCGCCACTCGTCCTCTGCGTGATCCTGCTCGACGACTGGACGGCTTTCGTCCCGGTCCTCCTCGGTGCGGCAGCCCCCGCCGTGGTCATCGGCGCCCTGATGGTGTGGCTGATGCCCAAGTTCCTGCGCCGGACCCTCGGCACCTCGACCCTGCATCCGGACACTGACCCGGTGGACCTGCTGGAGGCGAAGCGCCAGCTGCGCCGTGGTGGTCTCCACGAGCGGGACGAGGTCAACCGCATCGCGCGGGTGGTCGCCGCCCAGGCGGAGGCGAAGATCAACTCCCCGAAGACCGTCAACGTGCTGAGCGCGGTCGGACTCGTGATGTTCGGTGCGCTGACGATCATGAACTACCTGCTCAGCGGCATGGATTTTGACTTCTTCTTCACCGCGACGTTCACCCTGCTGTTCGTGGCGTACCTGCTCTTCCTCGGACCCTGGACGAAGCGCTACCGCCAGCGGGCGCGGGACTTCGCGCGGCTCTACGACGAGCGCGCCGCCGTCAAGGAAGAGGCCCCGGGGACTGTCGGTGGCTGATCTGAGACCGCCCGGATGAGGGGGCCGAGGGAGATTACTACAGGACTTGGCGGTGGAGCCGTGACCTAGGCGTCGGTTCGGTGACGGGGCGGGCTTGCCCTGTTCGCGGCCCCTACGTTCGCGGCCATGCCGCATGAGTACCTCTCCGAAGACCAGATCGCCCGCTATGGCCGCTTCCCCGACGAGCTGTCGGTGGCCGACCTGGAACAGTGCTTCCGCCTGCCCCCTGACGCCCTCACCCTGGCCACGAGCAAGAGCACCCCCGCCACCAAGCTCGGCTGGGCGGTGCAGGGGGGCGGGGCACCGTGCGCATGCTCGGCGTCTTCCAGGCCGACCACCCCACCCGGGTCCTTGCCGCCCAGGCGGGCCGAGTCTGGAACCGCTACGCCCCCAGCGACCACACACAGTGATCAAAGTGGCGGGATCCCCGAAGAATACAGATCACTCGATCAACGACTCCTCCCAGTTCCAACCCCTGAGCCAGCGCCTCGCAGGAACTGTGTCACTGCTGTGTCCACGAGCCCTTCGAGCCTTTCGGGGTCGATGATGCCGTCGTTGACCATGGAGGTGATCCCCTGGACGGCGGCGTAGATGATGAGGCCGATGTCCTCGGGGTCGCCCTCCTTCAACTCGCCGCGCTCCTGGCCCTCTTCGATCAGATCACTGACCTGCCCGAACGCGGCCGCTGCGGCCACGGCGACGGCCCTCGCCCCGGGACGGTGCTTGCTGGAGTTCATCAGCCTGGTCAGCGCGGCGTTCTCGGTGGCGAACCGCGCATAGGCCGACGCGAAAGCGTGCAGGCGGGTGTGCAGGCAGCCCTCATCCCCAATCTGGTCCACCGCGGCTCGCAGCCTCGCGCCCAGGCGGACGAACCCCGACTCGGCCAGGGCGTCCAGCAGCGCGCGGCGATCCGCGAAGTGTCGGCGGGGCGCTGTGTGACTCACCCCGATCTCTCGCGCGAGGTCTCGTAGGGAGAGCTGATCGATTCCGTGCTCCCTCAGGCTGCGCTCCGCCGCGTCAAGGAGTTCTGTGCGGAGATTTCCGTGGTGGTAGGGCCGATGCTCCCTGGTTTCAGGCATGGGGGCAGCATACTCAACAGTATGTTTCCCCTGGAAACAATGTTTCCCTTGACAACAATGTTTCCACTGTCTACTCTCGCGGTATGTTCAGATCCTCCCCCGCCGAGCTTCCCGACCTGACCGGCCGTACCGCCGTCGTCACCGGAGCCAACAGCGGTATCGGACTCGTCACCGCTCGCGTTCTCTCCGAGCGCGGTGCGCAGGTGGTCCTCGCCGTACGCAATCCGGAGAAGGGAGAGGCGGCAGCGGCCACCATGACGGGCCGGGCCCAGGTCCGGGCCCTCGACCTCGCCGACCTTTCCTCTGTCCGCGAGTTCGCCCGTGCTCTCCCAGGCCACGTCGATCTGCTGGTCAACAACGCCGGCCTCTCCCTGGGGCCGCTCTCCCGCACCACGGACGGGTTCGAGTTGCAGTTCGGGACCAACCATTTGGGCCACTTCGCCCTGACGAACCTGCTCCTTCCGCGCATCAGGGGGCGGGTCGTGACGGTGGCCTCGCTCGGGCATCGCATCGGGTCCCTGGACTTCTCCGACCTCCAGTGGGAGCGCAGACCGTACCGGCCCAACGCCGCCTACACCCAGTCCAAGCTGGCCAATCTCCTGTTCGCCGCCGAGCTCCAGCGCAGACTCGCCCGCGCGGGGTCACGTGTCATCTCGACGGCCGCGCACCCCGGCATCTCCTCGACGAACCTGATGAGAGCGCAGGAGAAGCCCTCTCTGGGATTCCGAGTCGAGAAGTTCCTCGTCGGTCTCGTCTCCCACAGCGCTGAGGACGGTGCCCAGCCCACGCTCCACGCCGCCACCGCCGACCTTCCCGGCGACAGCTATGTCGGTCCCGACCGGCTGTGGGGCATGCGCGGTGCGCCCACGCTGGTCGGGCGGGCCGCCCGGGCACGCGACGAATCCGCAGCACGACGGCTGTGGAAGGTGTCGGAGGAGCTGACCGGCACGTACTTCCCCCTTGACGCGCCCGTACCCCCTGCCCGATGAAAGGAACCGCCGCTGTGGTCCGTCCACGGAAACACCCGCGCGAGAAGCCCCAGAAGAGCGAACTCGTCGTCGTCTCCGGCGCTTCGTCGGGCATCGGAGCCGCCACGGCGCGGGCCCTCGCAGCCAGGGGCTACCACGTCCTCGCCGGGGTACGCACCGAAGATGAGGCCGACGCCGTCCGGGCCGAGGGCATCGAACCGGTGACCCTGGACATCACCGTCCCCGAACACATCGAGGCCCTGTCCCGGCGAATCGCCGACGACCCAGAGGGGCGTGTCCTGCGCGTCCTGGTCAACAACGCGGGGATCGAGATCAACGCCCCCGTCGAGGTGTTGCCCCTTTCCCTGTGGCGGAAGCAGTTCGAGGTGAACCTCTTCGGGCACATCGCCGTCATTCAAAGCCTCCTGCCCTTCCTTCGGCGCAGCCGCGGCAGGATCGTCAACATCAGTTCTGTGGGCGGGGTGGCCGCGCTTCCCGCCTTCGGGGCATACGCGGGAACCAAGTTCGCGCTCGAAGCGGCCAGCGACTCCCTGCGCCGCGAAGCGTCCGCGCACGGTGTGCAGGTGGTCGTCATCCAGCCCGGTGGTGTCCGTACCGAGATGGCCCTCCGCAGCGGTGAGACCTCGCTCGAACTCGCCGCCGGGATGAACGCCGAACACCAGCGTCTGTACGGCGGCCTCGTCAAGGCGACGGTGTCGTCCAACGCGGCCTTTCTGGAACGCGCCATGTCGGCGGCCAAGGCAGGGGCCACGATCGCCAGGGTCGCGATCAGGCCCCGCCCACGCACTCGGTACACCCTCGGCGCGGACGCCGCTCTCCTCATCCCGCTCGTCCGCTTCCTGCCGACCCGGCTGATGGACGGCATCCTCACGGTGACCCACCGGTCCCGCACCCCCGAACCCGTATCCCCGACGGCAGCAGAGTCCGCCAGGAGCCTTCATGACCACACTGGGGGGCGAACAGGGTAAGCCTGAAAGGGGCCATGGGCGCAACAGGAGGCAGCCCAGTCGCCAAAGGTGCTTCACTGTGCACGAACGCCTGCCCCGCCCCTCCGCGCCCCGAGCCCTGGACCAGCGCACCCTGTTGCGGTTCCTGCGGACCGTGGCCCGCGACGCCGGCCCCGGGACCGGGCCATCTGCCACCTTGCCTACTACACGGGCCTGCGGGTGGCGGAGATCGTCGCCCTGGACCTGGCCGACATCCGCCTCTTCGCCCGCAAGGGAAGCGTGCGGGTGCGCGGCAAAGGCAGGTTGGGCGCAGGGACCGCACCGTGCCCCTGCACGCCCAGGCCCGCACCACCCTGGAGGAGCTCTTGGACGAGCTCGACCGTCCGCGACGGGCCCGCTGATCCGCAACCGCGACGCCGGAGCGCCGTCCATGCGGGCCGCCAACACCGTGGTGACCACCCTGGGCGCTGCGGCGGGGATCGGGCCGGCCGACGACGGCGAATCCTTCGGCCCGCACGTGCTGCGCCACACCTTCGGCACCGACCGCGTGCGCGGCCGCGGCGACGCCACCGCACCGGTCGACGTGGTCCTGGTCGCGGAGCTGATGGGCCATGCCGACCTGAAGACCACCCGCCGCTACACCCTGCCAAGTGAGGCGGACAAGACCCGCGCCCTGGAGGTGCTCACCATCGACCGGTGAGCGGTCGGAGATCTACTGACAAATTCTGTAGTAATCCTCCTCGACCCCCGATGACTCCGAGACCCCGCGCCCCCGGGGCGGACGCCCCGGTCCGCCGGGGGCGCCCCCCAGTCAGCGCACGCCGAAGAGGTGGTCCAGGGCGAGCTGGTCCAGCCGCTCGAAGTGGTACCCGCGTGGCCCCACCGCCTCCAGGTCCAGCTCCTCCCCGAGCAGGTCCTTCACGCTCTCCCCGTGCGAGAGCGTGGGTTCGGACAGCTCGGCGACCCGGGACTCGGCCAGCGCGGCGGCCACCTCCGGGTCGGCGCGGAAGGCGGCGGCCCTCTCCTTGAGGATCAGGTAGTTGCGCATGCAGCCAGCCGCCGACTCCCACACCCCGGACACGTCCTCGGTGCGGGGCGGCTTGAAGTCGAAGTGCCTCGGACCCTCGTACCCGGACCGCTCCAGCAGGTCGACGAGGAAGAAGGCCTCCTTGACGTCGCCCGCGCCGAAGCGCAGGTCCTGGTCGTACTTGACTCCGCGCTGTCCGTTGAGGTCGATGTGGAAGAGCTTGTCCGCCCACAGCGCCTGGGCGACCCCGTGCGCGAAGTTCAGACCGGCCATCTGCTCGTGGCCGACCTCCGGGTTGACCCCCACCATCTCCGGGTGGGCCAGCCGTTCGATGAAGGCGAGGGCGTGGCCGACCGTGGGCAGCAGCACGTCGCCGCGTGGTTCGTTGGGCTTGGGTTCGATGGCGAAGCGCAGGTCGTACCCCTGTTCAAGCACGTAGGAGCACAGGAGGTCGAAGGCCTCGCGCAGGCGGTCCAGAGCCGCGCGGTGGTCCTTGCCCGCCTCCGTCTCGGCACCGTCCTGGCCGCCCCAGCACACGAAGGTCCGCGCGCCGAGGGAGACCGCGAGGTTGATGTTGCGGATGACCTTGCGCAGTGCGTAGCGGCGCACGTCCCTGCTGTTGGAGGTGAACCCGCCGTCCCGGAAGACCGGATGGCTGAACAGGTTGGTGGTGACCATCGGCACCCGCAGCCCGGTCTCGTCGAGCGCGCCCCGGAAGCGCCGGAGGATTTCCTCCCGTTCAGCGGAGGTGCTGCCAGGCGGGACGAGGTCGTCGTCGTGGAAGGTGATGCCGTAGGCGCCGAGGTCCGCGAGGCGGTGCACGGCGTCCACCGGGTCGAGGACCGGGCGGACCGGGTCGCCGAAGGTGTTGACGCCGCGCCAGCCCACGGTCCACAGGCCGAAGGTGAAGCGGTCCTCGGGTGTGGGGCGGAGGTCGGTCATGTGTGCTCCTGGGGGGTCGGTCCGTGGAGGGCATCGGACCCGGCCAGTTTGTCTAGAGCCACAACTAATTGTCAACGGGTCGTTTCGTCCAGTCCGGGTGTCCCGCACGCGTGGTCGAGGTCGGCGCCGTCCAACGGGCCAGGGAGCGTCGTGGTGGAGGTTGGGGCACAGCACGAGCCGACCGGGCTCGAGCGAATCGACCAGGCCGGGAGCCCGCAGGGGAGGGCCCCGACGTCACCGCCGTTCCGCCTATGGCAGCGGCAGGTCACCCGAGTCCAGGCCGTGGATCATCACGGCGGCGCCACCCCGTGAGGCGGCGCTCATGCCGAGGTCGGAGGGCTCCACCCGGCACCCGCCCGCCTCGGGGGCGAAGGACCGGGCCCGGGCCTGCGCGCGGCAGGCGGGGAGCAGCCACGGGGCCATCGGCACGAAGTACCCGCCCACCATCACGGCCCCGGGGTTGACCACGTTGACCAGGGTCGCCACCCCGCGCCCCAACCAGGTTCCGGCCCGTTCCAGGGCGTCGACGGCGGTCGGGTCGGCCGCCGACGCGCGGGCCACCACGGTGTCCACCAGGTCCGCGACGTCCCCGCCGTTCAGGGGGCGGTCCGCGACCAGATCGGGCAGGGCGGCGCGCAGGATCGCCCCGATCCCGGCCAACGCCTCAAGGCAGCCCCGTCGCCCGCAGGAGCACTCCGGGCCGTCGGCGGTCAGCTCCAGATGGCCGATCTCCCCGGCGAAGCCGCCCGCTCCCCTCAGCAGCTCGCCCCCGGTCAGCACGCCCGCACCGATCCCCACCTCACCGGTCACGTACACGAGGTCGCCGAGACCGGCCAGGGAACCGAACCGGTACTCGGCCATGGCGCCGAGGTTGGCGTCGTTGTCGACCAGGACGGTGGCCTCCGCCAGAGTCGAACCCTCCAACCTGGTGCGCAGGAGGTCGCGGAGGGGGACGTCCCGCCAGTCCAGGTTGGGTGCCCGTGTCACCGTGCCCGAGGGGGCGTCGATCAGCCCGGGCACCGCGACGCTCACCCCGACCACCGTGCGGCCCTTCATCGCGGGTTCCTCGGTGACCTCGCGCAGGGCGGTCGCGATCCGGTCCGCGCAGGCGTGTGCCCCGGCGGAACGGGCGTCCAGCGGCACGTGCCCTCGCGCCAGTTCCCGGTGGACCAGGTCCACGGCCACCACCGAGAGGTAGTCGACGTTCACCTCCACGCCGACGGCGGCCACGGAGCGGTCGTCCAGGGCCAGCAGGACGCCGGGGCGGCCCACCCGACCCTGCGGGGTCTGCCCGGTCTCCCTGACCAGGCCGCGGTCCATGAGGTCGGTGACCAGGCTGGACACGGTGGTCTTGTTCAACCCGGTGGCCGTGGCGACGGCGGCGCGCGAACACGGGGAGAGCGCGCGGACGGTCCTCAGCACGGCCCGGAGGTTGTTCTCGCGAATGGTGTGCAGACCCGCCGTGCCCGTACCGGCCGCCACCCGTACCCCCCGTTCGAAAACCCGTTGCCCGCGTGTGGGGGCGCTGGTTGGATTCCCATCATGGTGCCTCCCGACGTCTTCCGCGACCAGCCCTCCCTCTGCGGTGACCGGGTCCGGCTCGAACCGCTCGGGGCCGTCAACGCGCACGAGATCATCCCCGGCCTGGTGGACATGGACCCGCAGGTCCGCAGGCTCACTGGCACCCACCGGGAGTTCGACGCCGAGGAGCTGCTCCGAGTGTTCACGGCGCGTGAGCACCGACACGACCGGGCCGACTGGGTGATTCGCGCGCGGGCGGACGGCGCGGTCCTCGGGGAGTGCGCGCTCATCGACCTGGACCCGGACAACGCGGAAGCGCACTACCGGATCGCCCTCGGCTCCATGGCGGTCACCGGCCAGGGCTTCGGAACGGAGGCCACCGACCTGGTCCTGGAGTACGCCTTCGAGACCGCCGGTCTGCACCGTGTGGCCCTGGAGGTGTTCGCCTTCAACACCCACGCCGAGCGCTCCTACGCCAGGTCGGGTTTCGTCCGCGAAGGAGTGTGGCGCGAGCACCTGCGCTGGGACGGTGCCTGGCACGACGCGGTCCTGATGTCGGTCCTGGACCACGAGTACGCCGAACTCCGCCGTGGGCGTGGTTGATCAGCCGGACCCGCCCGGTTCGGCGTTAGTGTCGGTGCCATGCCCGTTCCGGACTTCGTCACCCAGTTGCGCGAGCACGTCGGCCACTCCCTCCTGCCCCTGGTGGGGGTGACCGGTGTGGTGCTCGACGACGACGGGCGCGTGCTCCTGCACCAGCGTTCCGACGACGGGCGCTGGGCCACCCCCGGCGGCATCCTCGAACCGGGGGAGCAGCCCGCGCAGGCGGTGGTCCGCGAGGTGTGGGAGGAGACCGGTGTGCGGGTCGAGGTGGACCGACTGGTCACCGTGATCGGTCAGGAACCGCACACCTACCCCAACGGCGACCGGGTGCAGTTCCTCGACCTCGCCTTCCGGTGCCGTCCGGTCGGCGGGCGGCCCCGGGTCGACGGTGACGAGAGCCTGGACGTGGACTGGTTCGCCGAGTCCGAGATGCCGCCCATGGCCGAACGCATCCTGGAACGTGTCCGCTGGGCCCGTAGCGACGACGGTGAACCGTACTACGAGCGCTGATACGGTGACCGACATGCAGCGCGCCGCAGTGACGACGACGCCGGAACCAGTCCCGGCGCGCTGAATCGAGTTTTCGACAGGCCCCGGGGCGAGTGCCCCGGGGCCTTCGTCTTGCGGTCACTCGTCCCGCCACCGGCTGTCCCTGCCCGGTCCGGGCGGCAAGTACGCGGACACCCCGGACCGGTGGCGCCGGTCCAACCGGACTCCTCGCCGAGGCCTTGGACGGATCGGGGACGGCCTACGAACGGGCCGAGGACGAGGCGGTCTTCCAGGGCTCCAAGATCGACGCGCAGATCACCGACGCCGCAGGTCGGGAGTTCGCCCTCTCCACCGTCCAGGTGGACTTCCACCAGGCGGAGAGGTTCGATCTGGCACGCGTCGGCGCTGACGGGGCGCGGCACTGGGCGGACCCGGGGTCGCGTCCTGTGGGCCGGTCAGCCCCACTGGCGCCGCATGGTCCAGCGGTCCGAGGCGGCGTCCCGGGAGATGTCGATGATGCTGGGGTGCCCGGTCTCGGACTCCGCCGAGACGCGGAGCAGGTGGATGTGGGTGGCCGGTACGCCCGGGGCCCCGGGCCGGGCGGGCCAGTCGCCGATGATCCGGCGCACGCGGAAGGTGTGGCCGCGCCACGTGAACTTGGCGGGGTGTCCACGGTCGGTGGAACGGACGTCGATCTGTTCGTTCAGGAGACTCACAAGGAACAGTGTATCGAACAGGTGTTCGAACACGTCAAGTCTCCGGGAGGTGGCACGGGTCGCTTTTCGTCGAGAACACCCTGGTCGGGGCGCTGTGGTGCGATCGTCGCGCGCCTGTGCGCCCCCAGCTGAGGGAGTCCGCGGGCGGCGTGTCCTCGCGCCGCCCTCAGACCGCTCGCAGCGCGGCCGTTCGCGCCGATGGCACCTGTGAAGGCGGCCAGGGGCGCTGCCTAGAGGAACACCCGGCCGCGGCGGTCGCGGTCGCGCAGGGCGGCCATCCTGCGGGTGTTGCTGGGGCGCCGCGAGAGCAGGTGATAGAGGATCAGCGAGCAGTCCCGGTCCGTGCGTGCCCGGGCGGCCATCTCGCCCAGGTTCACTCGCGTGTACAGGGTGGGGCCACCGGCGAAGAGCCGCACCGAGTGGGACCCCTCGGGAACGTGCGCGTGCGCGTGGTTGTCGGCCGTGTACTCACAGGCCCGGGACAGCGCCGAGCCCAGACCGGGGACCAGGTCCGCCCCGAGGGTGGCCACCCGCCGCCAGTAACCGGTGTGCCCGGCCGCGAGGTGACCCACCTGGTGGGCGACGAGGAAGGCGAGGGCCTCCCGGTCGCGCGGGAGGCCCCTGTCGTCGAGCAGGGCGTCCGACAGCACCAGGTAGCGCCGGAGTCCGTGGGCGGCGGCGTCCGCGTGAGCCGAGACCGGGCCGGGGCGGACGTACGCCTCCGGGGGGCGGGCCAGCCCCATGTCCCGAGCCAGCGAGACCACCACCCGGTACGCCTCGGGGAACTGGGTGGGCGAGATCCGGACCGACTCCGCGCGCTCACGGGCGTACCGGAGACCACGTGCCGACCAGCACACGAACGGCAGCGTGGCCAGCGCCAGGGCCGTCCACATCAGGGAACCCGAGGCCGACCACACCAGCCTCACCAGTATCACCGCCAGGGCCAGCGTCACCGTCATGCTGAGCGCGAGCAGCGGTCTCTCCCACGGGTGCGCCGAGGCCGGGACGACCTCCTCGTCGGTGTCGGCGTCGGTCGGGTACGGGTCGGCCGCGTGCCCACGCGGAGAGGGCGGCCGGGGCGCGGGCCACGGTCCGGGGATGGTGGTGCAGCTCGGAATCCCCTGGACCGTGCTCGTCGGGGAGGTACCCCAAGACGGCATGGAATGTCGCATACTGCTCCCCTCGGGCCGCCCTTGACAGGGAATGACTACTCCCTGTGCACAAATATTACTTTCCGCTTTCCTTTGTGTGGTGTGGCGGGGGCGGCGTGTCCGGGCTCAGGAGCGCTCGTGGCGGCGGAACTCCTCGGCGAGCTCGTCCAGGAACTGGTCCACCTGCGCCGGGTCGTACCCGGGGCGGGCCCGTGTGGTGGCGAACTGGACCCGCTCCACCTCGGCGGAGGTGAGCGTGGCCCGGTCCGGGCGCCCCTGGAGGAGGACCTCCAGGCTGTACTCGGCGCGGTCCAGGAAGTCGTCCACCTCCTGCTCGTTGTAGCCGGTGGTCAGCCGGGTGGTGGCGAAGCGCTTCTCCCTGATGTCCCGGGGAGCCATCCCCGGACCGTCGGACGGCAGGTCGGTCCGGTTCGGGTCCGCGTACCCCTGCCCTTGGCCGGGGTGGGGCTGTCCGGGGTCGGCCTGGCCTGCACGCGGAGGCAGGGGAGGCGGCGAGGCGGGCTGGCCCAGGCCGCGTCCGGCGAGGTCGGCGACGACGAGGTCGAGGAAGTCGTCCACCTCGTCCTCGCGGTAGCCGGGGCTCATCCGGGTGGTGCGGAACCGGGAGTTGCGGATCTCGTCCGCGGTGAGCAGCGGGCCCGTGCGCGGACCGCCCTCCAGCGCCACCAGGGTCGCCTCGATCCGGTCGAGGAGCGCGTCGACGTCCTCCTCGTTGTAGCCCGGGCGCAGACGCACCGTGTGGAACTTCTTGTTGCGGATGTCCGCCGGTGTCAGAGGCATGGTCCCCATTGTGCAGTTCACGAGGTTCGTAGGTGCGGTATCACGCATCCGCGTGTGAGTCCGGGGCCGCCCGGTCGGACGCCGGTGTTCGGCGGGAGGTGGCCCGCAGGCGTCCTCTGCCGCGTGGGGACTCGAACAGAACGCGGGCGCGGAAGGGCCGGGGGAGACTCATGGCCTGCATTATGCCGAGTGGACGTGGCGTGCGCCACACGACCGGTGGTTCTGGCCGGGTGTGGACGTGACTCCGGCCGTGGCCAGGCGTCCTCTCGGGCGCGGTCCTCCTTGTAAGACGCCCCATCCCGGTGAAGGTTTACCGGAATCAAAAAGAATGACTGGAATTGTCGATGGCGATTACTCAGTGCGTTCGAAGGTTCATCGTGACCTTTTCGATATCAGTGATCATGTATTTGATCTTTGTGGTGACTGTATTGTCTCCATGGGGAATGGAAAGCAACTCGGCCGGTTCTTCCGGCTCTTGCCCTCTGCGGGCCGAAACCGTGCACGCTCTCTATTTCCGCAGGTCACGGGCTTCTGTGTGCCTTGGCCGTCCCCCATTCGACCCTGGTCCGTGATTCCGCGTTCCGAGACTTCCCGCCTTTGTGTTCCGGCGGTGGAAGCCCAGACCAGGCCTGGCCCCGACTCATGTGGGCCTGGATGATCCAAACGAGGATTGATCTTGAAGAACGCTTCTCGAATCTCCGCACGCCGCGTGCTCCAGGGCGGTGCCGCCTTCGCCGCGCTGGGCGCCCTCACCCTGGCTGCCGCCTCGCCCGCCCACGCCGACACCTACGGGTGGGGCTACGCCTCGGCCCTGGGCGCCTCCAGCCCCACGCAGACCTACATCACCAAGGACCAGACGGTCTCGGACTCCTTCAGCGGCGCCATCGGCAGCTGGCTGACCGTTGAGGGCACCACCACCGCCACCGTCAACTCCAGCGGAGCCACCGGTACCGCCGTCGTCGACACCGCCCGCATCGTCATCACCGAGGCCGACCTCCCCGGAATCCTCGACCCCGAGGACGACGCGGACGAGGACGAGGAGACCCCGGACGAGGACGACGAGGACACCGAGGCCGCCGAAGACGAGGGCGACGACGACGCCCCCGAGGGTGACGACACCACGGAGGCCGGTGACGGCGAGGGTGACACCGACGTCCCGGACGACGGCGGCACCGACCAGCCCACGGACCAGCCGACCGAGCAGCCCACTGAGCAGCCGTCCGACGAGCCCGCCGACCCCGCCGAGGACGGTGACGACGACGAGGACAACGAGAACACCACGGCCTCCGCCGACGTCATCGAGCTCGACGAGGAGAACTCCGAGCTGGTCGACAACGGCGGCGAGATCCTGCTCGAGGCCACCATCAACGGTGCGAGCGTCTCCACCAGCCAGGGCTGGGACGGTTCGGTCAACCACGGCTTCGACGCCGGGGTCCTCGGCGAGTCCACGCTCCAGGCCCAGGTCGAGGACGAGACCGTCGAGCTCCAGGTGTCGCTTGAGCCCGTCAGCGGTGTCTTCGAGACCGAGGACGCCGGGTTCGTCTGGAACGACGCCGTCACCGACATGTACATCACCTTCAGCGTCGGCGACGAGATCGTCTCCGGCTTCCTGATCGCCGAGAGCGCCGCGGGCATCACCACCGGCTCGGTCGACGATGGTGGCGACGACGGTGGCGACGACGACGCCAAGAACCCGCCGGTCAAGGAGCGCGACACCGACACCGTCCCGAAGACGGAGGCCAAGGACGCCCAGCCCCTGGCCAAGACCGGTTCGCCGATCGCCGGTCTGATCGCTGCCGGTGCCGCGATCGCCGCCGGTGGTGGCGCCGCCGCCTACCTGGCGCGTCGCAAGAAGAAGAGCGGTGAAGAGGCCCCCGAGACCAACGAGGGCTAGCCGGTCCGGTTCCGACACCGTCCGGGCCGTGTGAGATGAGCGGCGCGGACGGTTCGGTCCGACCGCCGCCAGGGCGGGCCCCGGGGAGAGATCCCCGGGGCCCGCCCTGTTTGCGTCCGGGTCCGCTCCTACCGGCGCAGGAGGTAGGTGGCCAGCCCACGGGCGATGGAGTCGGCGGCGCGCTCACGCCACTCGGGGTCCTCCAGGAGTTCGGCGTCCTCGGTGTTGCGCATGTTCCCGGCCTCCAGGAACACCTTCGGAACCGTGGACATGTTCAGTCCGCCCAGGTCCGTGCGCTCGTCCAGGCCCTCCTCCGCGAGATAGTCGGCGTAGGGGATCTCGCTGCCCTCGAGGTACTCACGGCGGATGTCCTCGGCGAGGAGAGCGGACGGCTCGACGATCTCCTCGGTGAACCCGCTCACCTCACCGGGGGTGATGACGTGGAAGCCCCGTCCCGAACCGGGTCCGCCGTCCGCGTGGATGGACAGGGCGACGTCGGCCCCGTTCTCGTTGGCGATCTCGGCCCGCTCGTTGACGCACGGTCCCACGCCCTCGTTGTCCTCGCGGGTGAGGATCACCGTGGCGCCGTCCGCCTCCAGCCGTTCCTGGACGAGCAGTGACAGGTCCCAGTTGAACTCGTGTTCCGCGTAGCCGTTGACGCTCTCGGCGCCGACGGTGTCGCAGGCCTTCTCGCCGGGTCCGGCGGGCACCAGCGCGTTGATCTCACTCGGGGCGTCGGCGTTGCCCCCGTTGTGACCCGGGTCGATGACCACGATCCGGTCACCGAGCGGGCCGCCGCCGGGCGGGACCGCCTCGTCGTCAGCGGGTGAACCGTCCTCTCCTGGGGCACCGGACCCGTCCTCCGGACCGGGCAGCGGAGGCGCCGCGGTCGGGTCGGTACCGGGTACGCCGCCCGCAGGGGACGAGCAGCCCGCGGTCCAGACGACGGCGAGCGAGAGCAGGGCCAGAGCGCGGGTGGCGCGGCTCCGGCGCCCTGTTGGTACGCAGACGAGCATGCCCCAAACGTAGCGGCAGTCCGTGACCCCGTCGTACCCCAACAAATCAGGACGTACGGGGTCCCTTTGAGTTCCCGCGTCCGGACGAGCGCCGGAGTACGCACGGTCCCCACGCCCCCCACCTGTCACGTCCTCCTGGTGCGCCATCCCTTTCGGTTCCGCGTTCCGCCAGCTCAGAACGGTGCGCCACCGACCCCCCGGAGCCCGCGAACCACCACCCCCGCGTCGACAGAACGGTTTCCGTTTTGTGATCAAGCGACTAGGCTCGCCGTGTGGACCGCCCCGCACACGGCACTCCACACCGAACCCGTACCTCGACCGGGAAAGGGGCGCGAGGCCCCACCCCGGAACACCGCTCCCGGCCGCCAGGCCGGTCGGAACACCCCGCTCCGCCGCGACAGCGCCGGGGCGGGACCGGTCCCAGGGCCGGTCATCCCCCAGCAACAACAGGAGTGTTGTGGTGACTCCCGCCAGAATGTCCGCTCGCCGCCTCCTGGCGGGTGGCACCCTCTTCGCCGCCCTGGGCGCGCTCGGGGTCGTGTCCGCGCTCCCCGCCTCGGCCGACCAGCTGGTCTGGGCCAACGCACAGGCCTGGGTCGGCGACGGTGACATCGTCTCGGGGTACTCCACCGCGATCAGCTTCGGCGGTGAGACCGAGGACGAGGCCGGGGCCGACCCCGTCGTGGGAGCACTGGCCGAGTTCACGCGGGTCAAGGGGGAGAGCCGCACCCTGGTCAACGACAGGGGCGCCCTGGCCCAGTCGGTGGTGGAGAGCGCGACGGTCCGGATCGGAGTCGACGACCTGATCGGCCTCGGCATGATCGACCCGGTCGACGGCCCGGACGCCGGGGCCGAGGAGACCCCCTCGGAGGAACCGGAGACGGAGACCGAGCCGCCGGCTGAGGAAGCTGACGGGGAAGGTGAGGCCGAGGAGGGCGAGCCCGGCGCCCCGGAACCCCGGTGGTCGGACCGGCCCACTCCGGACACACCCTTCCAGGACCCCTCGGAGGAGCCCGGCGCCACGCCCACCGAGGAGGACGTGGTGGCCTTGGGCGAAGGGGATTCCGAGACCGTCTCCTCCGACGCCAACGCGGTCGAGTTCACGCTCAGGGACGTGCGGACCAGCGCTGCGGCGGCCTACGACGGTGCGACGGAGACGTCCTTCGAGTACGGGGAACTGACCGCCTTCGGTGAACCGGTGGTGGACTTCGACGGCGATCACCTGGTGGAGGAGACCCTGGAGATCCTCGACGAGAAGGGCGGGACGCTGGCCGAGGTGCCCGTCAGCGTGCGCTTCGTGACCAGCTCCGACGCCTTCGACGACGAGGACGGGGACTGGGAGGGCGAGGGCGTGCGCTCCTCGCTCTCGGTGTTGGTCCAGGTGGGCGACCCTGAACAGGCGCGGGCGTTCGCGGTGGACTTCGCGGACGCCTGGGCGATCGGCTCCACCCACATCGCGCCGGACGCGCCCGGTGAGGGGGAACGCGGCGAGGGGGAACGGGAGACGACGGCGGCGAGCCAGCGGCTGGCCACCACCGGGAGTTCCCTCGCGGCGCTGGTCACCGCCGCGGTGGTGGCGGTCGGCGGCGGGGCCGCGGCGACCTTCCTCGCGCGCAAGCGGACCACCGCCATGGACGACCAGATCGAGGACTGACAGTGACCGGGATTCCCCGGCGGTGGCCGTGGGTGACCGGGTCCGCCGAGTCGTGTGGGGCGCGTGGTGGGTGAGGGAGGGCGGGCCACCCCGTCTGGGTGGCCCGCCCTGAGAAATCTGTCAGCAGCCGGAGCGCGTCCAGCCGTTCCCCCCGGAATCGGCACAGACCGGGGAGATCACTCCGTGCGCTGGCTGGGGATTCCGGCCAGCAGGGCGCGGACCTCGGTCTCGCGGTAGCGGCGGTGGCCACCCAAGGTGCGGATAGAGGTCAGCTTGCCCGCCTTGGCCCAGCGTGTCACGGTCTTGGGGTCAACGCGGAACATGGTGGCAACCTCGGCGGGGGTCAACAGGGGCTCCGCCTCGGGCGTGCGAGTCGACATGTGTACGGCCTCTCCTCCTGGATCTGTGTGCCGATCCTTGAGCCTGATTCCTGG
Organism: Nocardiopsis sp. B62; assembly: GCF_018070675.1. NCBI lineage: Bacteria > Bacillati > Actinomycetota > Actinomycetes > Streptosporangiales > Nocardiopsidaceae > Nocardiopsis > Nocardiopsis sp. B62. Next base: position 101,376 of record NZ_JAGPXK010000010.1, read on the forward strand.
CACTTGGCCCGGATGTCCAATAGTCCCACTTGAGTCCTATTGGTATCACCCGAGGTGTTTGCGCGACCACTCCAAGCAACTTTGCACGTGGGAGGCCGTTGAAAGCCGCCCGTGGCCGCGTCACGCTAAGTGATTCTAGCGACACGTTTAGTGGCATGTGGCGTATTCGGTCAAAACTTCGTTCTCGGGCCTCGTTTTTCTCGATCCGGAGAATCCGAAGTGCTAGGGCGGGGCTGACCGAAACCCGGGGTCCGGGCCTGGGGGAGGAGGGTGTGGGCCCCTGGTCGGTCGCGGTTCGGGACGGGATGGTGCGGGGTGGCGTGCGTGGCGCCGGTCCGCTGTGCCCGAGTGGTCGGGCCACGCGGATCCCTGGCGTGGCAAGGCTTTCCTGGTTACTCTGAGTGCTCTCCGTGGTCGACTCGCTACAGTCTACGCCGATCCCTATCGGGCGTTATGCCCAGTTTCACGGCGCTTGGTGGAGTGTTCTCGTCAGGCGGTCCCGCCCGCCGTCGTCACGTGCGAAAAGACGGATTCGTGCGACCGAGAAACCTGGTGTACCAGGTTGGGACACGGCGTGGCGCCTCCCCTCAAGGCCCGGCCCCCGGTAGGGATGGCGACAGGGTGTGTGAAGTGTCCATGAAAGTTCGACGGAGTCATGACCGTCAGTTGGCGTGCTCCAGGGCGCGCACCGACCTCCAGCGCCGGGTGAGTCGTCCGCGCAGTTCCTTCACCCGCGACCCCTCGCCCTTGGCGAGCGCCTCCACGGCCTGGGACACCTCGGCCACGGAGTGGTCCTCGCTGAGGTGCTCGTCGCTCAGCAGGTGCGGGAGCCCCCCGTAGTCCAGTTCAAGCAGGGAATCGGGGTGGGCGGTCGTGGCCAGCCACTCCGTGAGCTGCTCGGCCGAGGTGGACACCGCGTGTTCTCCGACACGCTCACGCAGGACGGCGGCGGTGTGGTCCAGCCGACGCCTGGCCTGCGCCGTGCTGGTCAGGTAGAGCAGGGTCCTGGTGGGCCCTGCGGAGAGGACCAGGCAGCGTTCCTGCGGTTCGAAGGCGACGAACCACGGGATCGGGATCGTCCAGTTGCTCGACAGGATTCCCGGTTGCGCCGGAGCCCCGGAGTCGCGCCACTGCCGGTACCCCGTCTCGGCGCGGTCGGCCTCCCGCGCGGGGACGAACGCCTCGACCAGCGGACGCGGCATGGACTCCGCGAACTCGCCGAACGCGCGCCAGGAACGCAGGCGGGTCTGCCAGGGGCAGACGTACAACCGCTCGCTCACCCGTCGCAGGTAGGCGTTCCCGCTCTCCTCTGCGGGGGCGACCACCGGCGGGGTCGTGATGGCTCTGCCCAGACTCTCCGCGTGCTCCGCGGCCAGCGCGTTCACGCGTTTGGGCCGATCCGCGGACTCCGCGTACCCCTCCCAGTACCTTCGGTCACGAGGGGAGAAGGCCGTGATCGGCTGGTAGACGCGCAGATAGGCGGTGTAGGGCAGCACGATCGCATCGTGGCACAGATCGTTCCGTCTGGCACTCACCGTGAGAACGGCCAGGCTGGAAGGGGTTCCGTGCGCACACCACATCCGTCACACCCGGGTGGCGTAGGCACGGTGGGGTCCGACCAGGTACGGTTGTATGTGTACGTAAGCTGGCGCCAGACGTCAGTCGCGTTTGACGGCCGTCAGCCTGGTAGTGCGGGTTAGTAAGTGATCTGGGGTTCGTCGGAACCCAATCGTTGAGGGGGTCGAGCCAATGGGGCGCGGCCGAGCCAAGGCCAAGCAGCAGAAGGTCGCCCGGAAGCTCAAGTACAGCTCCGGTGGGACCGACCTTGAGCGGCTGCGGTCGGAGCTGGGTGTCGCTGAGGACGAGGGGTCTCCCTCCGGGCCGTCGGGTCCGGACGATTCCTACACGGAACCTCAGGACGACCTGGTCGACCGCTACGCGGATCTTGCCGACAAGTACTCGGACTCCGACAAGTAGACGTCGGAACCGCGAGTCTTTCGGGTCGCTCGGACAACAACCGCTGACCTGTAGCGGTCACGGCTCTCCGTCGGGGGGTCGTCGCGGACAGGTGGATATAGCCGGTGCGAACCACTGCGGTGGTTCGCACCGGCTATGTTCGCGTCCTTCGGGCGCGAACCGACCCGCCTAGCCGTTCCGGTACTCGCCGCTCAGCACGGCCCGTCCGGAACCGCCCTTCACCACGCCCAGGCGCCAGGCCTCCACGCCGCGCCCGGCCAGCACGCTCAGCGCACGATCGGCGTCGTCCTCGGCGACGACCGCCACCATGCCCACGCCCATGTTGAACGTGGCCTCCATGTCCTCGCGGCTGACCGAGCCCTTCTCCGCCAGGTAGCCGAAGACCGGCGACGGCGCCCACGTGGAGCGGTCCAGCTCGGCGTCCAGGCCCTCCGGCAGCGACCGGGACAGGTTCGCGGCCAGACCACCACCGGTGATGTGCGAGTACGCGTGCACCTCGACCTCGGAGGTCAGCGCCACGCAGTCCTTCGCGTAGACGCGGGTCGGGGTGAGCAGCACCTCGCCCAGGACACCGCCCAGTTCGGGGGTCTCGGAGTACAGGTCGAGGTCGGCCTGGTCCACGATGTGGCGGATGAGCGAGTAGCCGTTGGAGTGCGGACCCGAGGAGGCCATCGCGATCACGACGTCGCCCTCGCGCACCCGGTCCGGGCCCAGGATGGCGTCACCCTCGACCACACCCGTACCGGCGCCGGCCAGGTCGTACTCCTCCGGGTCCATCGCGCCCGGGTGCTCGGCGGTCTCGCCGCCGATGAGCGCGCACCCCGCCTGGTGGCAGCCCTCGGCGATGCCGCCGACGATCTCGGCCACCCGCTCGGGCACCACGGCGCCGGTCGCGATGTAGTCGGTCATGAAGAGGGGCTCGGCGCCGCTGACGACCAGGTCGTCGACGACCATCCCCACCAGGTCGATGCCGATGGTGTCGTGCTTGTCCATCTGCTGGGCGAGCATGACCTTGGTGCCGACGCCGTCAGTGGAGGTGGCCAGGACCGGGTCCCTGTACTTGGCCGTGTCCAGACGGAACAGGCCGGCGAACCCACTGGCGTCGGTGACCTGCTCGGGCCGGCGGGTGCGCGCGACGTGACGCTTCATCAGGTCGACGGCGCGCTCACCGGCGGCGATGTCGACGCCTGCGGCCGCGTACGCGCCCGTCGCCCCTGTGCTGTCGGCTGCCACGCGAGTTCTCCTCGTGTTCGGTGTGTGCGGTGTTCGCTGCTGTGCGAGCCTCCGGGCCCCGTCCCGGGGCACGCCGGAGGATCCGGAAGGGTGCTCCCGCCGGACGCGGCGAGCCGTGGCCCGCCGCGCGCGTTACTTTTGGCTGGTGGCGAGGGTGGAGCCCTCGGGGGTGCCGCAGGCCTTCTCCAACAGGTACTTGCCCTGGGCGTCGGAGTCGACCTCCAACGGGTAGACCCCGTCGAAGCAGGCCCGGCACAGCTGGTCCTTGGGCTGCTCGGAGGCGGCGATGAGCTCCTCCAGGTCCACGTAGGCCAGCGAGTCCGCGTTGACCGACTCGGCGATCTCCTCCACCGACAGGTTCGCGGCGATGAGCTCGGCGCGGGTGGCGAAGTCGATGCCGTAGTAGCAGGGCCAGAGCACGGGCGGGCTGGAGATGCGCACGTGCACCTCGGCGGCGCCCGCGTCGCGCAGCATCCGGACCAGCGCCCGCTGGGTGTTGCCGCGCACGATCGAGTCGTCCACGACCACCAGGCGGCGGCCCTCGATGACCTCCCGCAGGGGGTTCAGCTTGAGCCGGATGCCCAGCTGGCGCAGGGTCTGGCTCGGCTGGATGAACGTGCGCCCCACGTAGGAGTTCTTCACCAGGCCCTGGGCGAACGGGATGCCGCTCGCCTCCGCGTAACCCACCGCGGCGGGTGTGCCGGACTCCGGGACCGGGATCACGAGGTCGGCCTCGACCGGGTGCTCCTTCGCCAGGCGGCGGCCCACCTCCACACGGGTGGAGTTCACGTTGCGCCCGTTGATGGTGGTGTCCGGGCGGGCCAGGTAGACGTACTCGAACAGGCAGCCCTTGCGCTTGGCCGGGGCGAAGCGGGTGGAACGGACCCCGTCCCCGTCGATCACCAGGAGTTCGCCCGGTTCGATCTCGCGGACCACCTTGGCGCCCACGATGTCCAGGGCGGCGGTCTCACTGGCCACCACCCACCCGCCGGAGCCGGAGTTCTCGCCGAGGCGGCCCAGCACGAACGGGCGGATGCCCTGCGGGTCACGCGCGGCGAAGAGGGTGTTCTCGTCCATGAAGACGAGGGAGAAGGCGCCCCGGACCTGGGGTAGCAGCTCCAGCGCCGCGTCCTCCAGGGAGAGTCCCTCTCTGGCGCGCGCCGCGAGGAGGTTGGTGAGCACCTCGGTGTCGGTGGTCGCGTCCCGCCGTTGGTCGGGAAGCATCGCGGCCAGTTCCGGGGTGTTGATCAGATTGCCGTTGTGGCCGAGCGCCAGACCTCCCTCACGCGCGGTGTAGAAGGTCGGCTGAGCGTTCTCCCACACCGGTGAACCGGTGGTGGAGTAACGGCAGTGGCCGATCGCGAGGTGGCCCTTCAGGGAATCGAGCGTCGCCTCGTTGAAGACCTGGGAGACCAGTCCCATGTCCTTGTAGACGACGATCCGTTCCCCATCGCTCGTGGCGATGCCCGCGGATTCCTGCCCGCGGTGCTGGAGCGCGTAGAGGCCGAAGTAGGTGAGCTTGCTGACTTCTTCGCCGGGTGCCCAGACCCCGAAGACGCCGCAGGCGTCCTGCGGGCCGCGTTCGAGCGGATCGAGGTCCATGGAGAGCCGGCCGTCGGAGTACGACACACGCACAGCTTAGCCGCTGGCCGACGCAGGGTGGCCCCTCGGGGTCAGGCGGACGCCTGCCCCGCCCCCTCGCCCGGCCACAGCGGCAGGTGGGCGGACAGGTCGGAGCGCACACCGCTGGCGCGAACGCCGTGGTCGTGCAGGGTGTCGTCCCACTCGACCGCGCCCACGGCCAGCCTCAGCCACGTGAGGGGGTCGGTCTCGACGACCCCGGGCGGGGTTCCCCGGGTGTGCGTGGGCCCCTCGATGACCTGGACCGCGCCGTACGGGGGGACGCGCACCTCCAGGCTGCGGCCCGGGGCGCGGTCCGCCAGGACCGCCAGACTGCACCTGACGGCGGCCTTCAGCGCGGGACGGTGCGGTTCCTCGGCCCGCAGGACCGCCCGCGTGGCCGCCGCGACGGCTTCCTCGTCGGTGCCCGCGAAGGCGGGTTCGCCCAGGGCGGAGAGCTGGTCGTCCAGGGCGGCGCGCAACCGGCGCGCGGCGCTCGGCGTCAGGGCTGAAGGCATGGACGAGATCCTAGGCGGGGCCGCCGACCGAAGCGGGTTCGCCGAGGTCACGGCCCTGGCGCCCGAGTCATGAGGAAGGTGGACGCGAGGGGTGCTTGTTATTACGGGTCAATGGACCGAAGGTGGATATCGGGGGTTTCAGCAGGAACTGTCCGTTGGTCTCCGAGCGATCAAGTGATTCGTGTCTCAACGCCCCGCTGGCCAGGGGGAGCGGGACACGGTAGCGTCCCGAACCGTCCCGGTGTCGTCCGAGATTGGGAGGATTGCGAGGGGACCCGCGCAGATGGCGATCCACGCGTCGACACAGACAGACGAACGAGGGGTGACCATACCCGGACCCGCCTCCCCCGACCGGGGTCCGGACGTGCGGCATCCGCACTGTCGCGCTGAAGCAGCTGGTCAGCGCCCTTAACATCCACCAAGGAAGACCACCGCACCATCGGGAGAACGACGTGCGCCTGCGCTTGCGCCCGCGTGATGACAGTTACTACGAGCTGTTCACCGACTCGGCGAACAACCTGGTCATCGGAGCCCGCCTGCTGGTGGAGCTGATGAGCGACGGGGCCGACAGGGAGGCCATCACCGAGAAGATGCGTGCCTGTGAGCACGCCGGTGACGACGCCACCCACGCGATCATGCGCCGACTCAACAAGAGCTCGGCGCCTCCCCTGCACCGTGAGGACATCTACCGCCTGGCCTCCAACCTCGACGACGTCATCGACTCCATGGAGGCGGCCGTCGACCTCATCAACCTGTACGGGTTGGAACAGCTGCCCAAGGGCATCATCGACCAGATCGAGGTGCTGGAGCGGGCCGCCGAACTCACCGCCGAGGCCATGCCCCGACTGCGGAGTATGCGGGACCTCACCCGCTACTGGATCGAGATCAACCAGCTGGAGAACCAGGCCGACCGCATCTACCGCAAGCTGCTGGCGAAGCTCTTCAGCGGAGAGTACGACGCCCTGACCGTGCTCAAGCTCAAGGACGTCATCGAGGAGCTGGAGACCGCCGCCGACGCCTTCGAGCACGTCGCCAACACGGTGGAGACCATCGTGGTGAAGAACGGGTAGGAGGGCGGGCCCCGCGCCTCAACCCCCGGGCGCGTAGGCCTCCAGCGCGATGGCCAGGGCCAGCCGCATGCCGGGCTGGTCCAGGCCGAGCGGGGTCACCTCGGCCATCCTCCGCATCCGGTGCCGGACGGTGTTGGGGTGCACCCCCAGTTCCTGCGCCGCCGCCGTGGGGTCTCCCTGGGCCCGCAACCAGGCGCGCAGGGTGCGGGCGTGGTCCGTGCCCTGCTCGGCGTCGTGCCGGGTCAGGGCGGCCACCGGGCCGTCGGCGGGGCGGCGGCCGGACGCCGAGGCCATGCGCAGGCGGTGGATGAGCACGTCGCCCCAGGACTCGTCGTAGGCGACCGCCGCTCCCTCGGGCCGGGCCGCGTGCAGGGTGAGGCTCTCGTCCGCCTCCCGGCGGCTCGCGGTCAGACCGGCGAGGTCGGCCGGGGCGCCGATCCCCGCGTTCACCACCACGTGCGCGGGCAGCCCGCGGGTGGTCTCGGCCACCCACGCGCGGGCCGGTGCGGGGTCGGCCCCGCAGGGCAGGACCGTGTAGACGGTGCTCCCGAACACCGTGCTCCGCCCCTGGCGTGACCAGCCGAAACCGGTGGTGGCCCGCTCGAAGGTCATGAGGGTGGCGGAGTGGCGTTCGTCGGGCGTGTGCGCCTGGAGGGCGACCACCCGGTGCGGGGTGGCTGCCAACCCCAGGCGCCCGGCGGCCTCGGTGGGGTCCATCGCGCCCTCCAGTAGGCGGCTCACCAGATCCGACTCCACCTGGCGTTCCAGGTCCGCGCTGACCCTCGTACGCAGCAGGTGCAGCGCCACCGTGCGGGCACCCTCGGCCAGCAGGGCCGATCGCTCGGCGTCCAGCGGCTCCTCACAGGCAGCCCAGAGCGACCCCAGGAACTCCCGGCCCACCCGGACCGCCACCGCCGTACGGCCGCCCAGCCCCAGCCCCGGCTCCGGCGGGAGGTACACGGGGTCGGCGGAGGAGGCCAGGTGCGTGACGACGCCGGTGGCCTCCAGATGGCGCTGGAGCGCCTCGGGGACCCCGCGCCCAAGGATGGTGTCCCAGCGGGCCTGGTCGGCCTCGGACTGGCGGTTCGAGTACGCGAGGACGCGCAGACGGGGGTCCTCGATGGTCACCGGCCCGCCGACCCGCGCGGCGATCGTGTCCGCCAGCGCGGGGAGGTCGGCGGGGCCCCGTCCCGCCTCGGTCTCCCCGCCCTCCAGCACCAGCCCGTAGACCACCCCGGCGACCTGGCCCCAGGACACCGAGGGGTCCACCGTGAGCAGGGCGATCCCCTGGTTCCGGGCCCGGGCCGCGGCCTCGCCGTGCGGGTCGACCCCGCCCTCCCGCACGATCCGCACCACCACGGCCAGGGACCGGGAGCGTTCGGCCAGCTCGACCGCGTGGAGCGGGTCCTGGACGCCCACGGCGAGCAGGACGTCGGCCTCCTCCGGGCCGGGGTCGGCCGGATCGTGCACCGCGACCCCGCGCAGCACCGTGTCCGGGGCGGGACGGGGGCCGACCAGCCGGGTTCCGTACGTGCCGAGGATGGTGACCAGACGGTCCAGCAACACCATGGAAGCCACTCCCTTGGGCATGGAACGCTCACGTTGTGTGATCTCCACATGAGCGTACGCCGAGATTGTCGGGCGCGGACAAAGGGTGCGGTGCGCTTACGGGAGAGACTCTGGTCGGGTGCGGCACCGCACCCGCCGTCCAGCACGCACAGGAGAACTCGCCATGTCCGGGAAGGGCGCGGGCACACCGCGTACCGTCATCGTCGTCGGGGCCGGGATCGTCGGCCTCTCGACCGCCTGGTTCCTCCAGAAGTACGGGGTCGGGGTCACCGTGGTCGAACGCGACACGGTGGCCTCGGGTTCGTCCTGGGGCAACGCGGGCTGGATCTCGCCCGGTCTGGCGATCCCGCTCAACGAGCCTGGTGTGCTCGGCAACGGCCTGAAGGCCCTGTTCGACCCCCGGGCGCCGCTGTCCGTCCCGCCCACCACCGACACCGGGCTCCTGCACTTCCTCGCGTCGTTCGCCCTGAACAGCGGTCAGCGGACCTGGGAGCGGGCGCTGCGCGGCAACGTGCCGCTCAGCTCCGCCTGCCTGGACGCCTTCGAGGAGCTCTCTGAGGGAGGTGTGTCCGCGAAGGTCGAGTCGTCCCCGATCACCGCGCTGTTCACCTCCAGGAAGCACGCCGCCCGGCTGCTCATGGAGCTGGACACCGCCCGCGAGGCGGGTCTGCCGCTGACCTACTCGGCGCTCGAGGGAGAGGCCGCCCGAGCCGGTGTCCCGCTCGCCTCGAAACAGGTGCAGGCGGGCGTGCGCATCGACGGACAGCGCTACGTCAACCCCGGGGTGTACACCCACGCGCTCGCGGACTCCGTGCGCGAACGCGGCGGGAGCGTGATCGAGAAGTTCCGGGTCACCAAGGTGGAGGCCGCCCGCGACGGCGGGTTCCGGCTGCACTCCGCGCACGGCGAGACCGAGTCCGGCGACGCGGTCGTGGTGGCCACGGGGGCGTGGCTGGGACGACAGGCCAGGCCGTGGGGCGTCAACGTGCCCCTGCGCGCCGGACGCGGCTACAGCTTCATGGTCCCCACGGAGCGGATCGTCCCCGGCCCGGTCTACCTGCCCGAGGTCCGGGTGGCCTGCACACCGCACGGTGAGGGGCTGCGCGTGGCCGGAACCATGGAGTTCCGGGCCATCGACGCACCCTTCCGCGCGGAGCGGGTCAGGGCGATCACCGAGTCGGCCGCGCCCTACCTGGACGGGGTCGACCTCGACAAGCGCACCGACGAGTGGGTGGGTTCCAGACCCGTCACCTCGGACGGCCTGCCCCTGATCGGGCAGACCGACGTCCCGGGGCTCCACGTGGCGGGCGGGCACGGCATGTGGGGGCTCACCCACGGGCCCGTCACCGGGCGCCTCCTGGCGCGCGCGGTCGCCACCGGCGCACCGTCCCCGGCACTGCGCCCCTTCGACCCCACCCGCTGAGGTCCGTTCCACGAAACCCAGCAGGTCCCGTCCGCGCCCCGCCGAACCCCGGCGGGGCGCCTTCGTACAAGGAGACCCCATGACGAACCGCACCTGGCTGACCCCGGGCACCCACCAACGCCTCACCACCGAACTGGCGGTCCTCACCGGCACGTCCGCTCCGGGAACCGGGGGCTTCCCCCTCATCGAGGACAAGGACGCCCGGGAGACCCGCGTCAACCGCATCCAGGAGATCCTCAGGGACGCGGTCATCGGGGAGGCCCCTCCGGACGACGGCATCGCCGAGCCCGGCATGGTCGTCACCGTCCGCTACGGCGACGACCCCGACCCGGAGACCTTCCTGCTGGGCGTGCGCGACCGCGCGGACTCCGACGGCATGCCGGTGTGCTCGACGGAGTCGCCCCTGGGACAGGCCATCCTCGGCGCCGAGCAGGGGGAGGAGCGCACCTACACGGCACCCAACGGGCGGACACTCAGGGTGAGTCTGGTGCGCGCCGTTCCCTACGGCTCGGAGGCCGTCGAGGTTCCCTGAGTCCGGGGCGGGGTCGCTCACATCGGGATCGGCCCCGCCCCCGGACATGGCCCTAGGGTGGCGGTACCCGCCTCAGGAAGGAAGCCCATGGCCGAGGAGATCACCCCGGAGCTCGCCAACCGCGTCCTGGCCGCCCAGCCCTTCAGCCAGCTGGTCGGGGCCCGGATCGCCGTCTTCGAGCCCGGCAGGGCCGTCCTGGAGGTCGACGTCCGCGACGAGCTCCGCCAGCAGAACGGCTTCCTGCACGGCGGGGTGCTCGCCTACGCGGCGGACAACGCGCTGACCTTCGCGGGAGGTACCGTGCTCGGCGCCTCGGTGCTCACAAGCGGGTTCTCCGTCGAGTACCTGCGACCCGCCCGGGGACGCCTGCTCAGCGCCCGCGCCCACGTGGTGGAGTCCACCCGCCGCAGGGCGGTGTGCCGCTGCGACCTCGTGATGGTCGACGACGAGGGTTCCGAGAGGACAGTGGCGGCCGCGCAGGGCACCATCGCCCTCACGGGCCGGTGATCGCCCTCGGCGGCAGGGTCTCGCGGGACAGCAGCGACAGGAGGTACTCGAAGAAGCCCTCCGCGTCGATCTCCTCGATGACCCGCGCGTTGGGCTCCAGCCCGTGGACGCCCCAGGACATCGCCGCGTAGCCGCGGGTGAGCTCCCCGGCCGTCTCCACGTCCACGTGGTACGGAGAGGCCGCGCGTACGAGTTCCGGGTGGAGGAGCACGGCCGCGGTCAACGAGTCCGGGTGGGTGGTGCCGTCGATGCCCACCCTGCGGTCGAAGTCCAGGGTGGCGGCGCAGATCGTCGTGAAGAACCGGGACAGCGGCGTGTCCAGCTCGGCGATACGGTCCAACCGGTCCTGCCCGAACACCGCCTGCCGCAGTGTGAGCGGGTCCCAGGGCACCACGGTCACGTCGAATCCGGCGGCGAAGACCGCCTTGGCGGCCTCGGGGTCCACGTAGAAGTTGAACTCGGCGGCGGCGGTGATGTTGCCCCGGCCGTTGTTGGACCCGCCCATGACGAACAGGGACTTCACGTTGCCCGCGAAGTCGGGGTCCCGGACCACCGCGGCTGCGATGTTGGTGAGCGGTCCGATCGCCACGATCGACAGCTCACCGGGATTCTCGGCGGCCATGCGCACCAGGGCGTCCACGGCGTGCTCGCTCCGGGGCTCCAGCCCGTCCTGGTCCATCGAGAGCCCGCCGGACCCGTCCCCGTGCACGTTCTCGGCGCTCACCCACTCACGCACCAGCGGACGCCGACAGCCCAGATACACGGGCACGTCGGAGCGCCCGCCCGCGACGTTCAGCGTCATGAAGGCGTTGCGGACCTGCTGGTCGAACCCCACGTTCCCGGCCACCATCGTCACCGCCCGCAGGTCGGCCGCCGGGTCCAGCAGGCCCACCAGGAGCGCCACACAGTCGTCCTGGGCGGTGTCGGTGTCGATCACCAGGGGAACGGCCATCAGTCGAGTCCTTCCGCAGGGAGGGTGAAATACCGGGATCCCGGGCATCGCGTGTCTATCAGCCCGGGTCCCGGCTGTCTAACCTGCTCTGCGTGCGGGAGCCAGGCTGAGCAGGCCGCAGCCGTAGGCCTTGGCCCGACCGATCCCGTTGCCCAGCGCGGCTCGGAACGCCTCGGGGTCGGTGACCCGGAGTCGACCGTCGAACGTCACCGAGGCCACTGTGATCTTGAGCCGGTCCGGCCCCCGGGAGTTCTCCGGAGCCTTCTTGTACCCGACGGCCGGGGGACGGGGCAGGGCCACGACGTCCGGAGCGTCGGCGGAGGAGTCCAGGAGGGCGAAGCCATGGCGCTCCCCCTGACGGACCAGCCACTGGACCTGGAGTTCGGGGTCGTGGATGGGGCGTCGCACGCCTCGGGGGCGCTTCTGCCCGGAGTAGGGCGGAGACACGCTCCGGGTGGGGTTGGCGGTCAGGCGGAAGCTGAACTCGGCCTTGTCCGTGACCGCTGAGAGGACCGGGCCGAGGCTTCTCACCAGGGCACGGCCGCTGAGGTACCCCTCCGGGAGCGAACCCCAGTTCGGATGATCCCTGCTCTGCACGTACATGACGAGCTCGCGCCCCTGCCCTTCGAGCCGCCACAGCAGGTCCTGGTGTTCCCGTGCGGGTACGCCGTCCGGGGCTTCGGGGAACCGTGCCATCAGCGTGCGGTGCATGTCGTGGACATCGGCGTAGTCCCGCCGGAAGGCCGGTGACAGGGGGTTGACCGGGACTCGGCTCAGATACACGGAGCTTCTCCTTCCGCGCCGGTGGTGTGGCCGCTGATCATGCCATCGGTCAGGAGGACCTGGTCGACCCGGACGGCGCGGGAAGCGTAACGACGGGCCCCCTCGGTGAAGGACAGGGGGAGGTCGTGCCGCCGCTCGGCGTACTCGTGGTCGGGGCGGACGTCGACCACCGTCCGCAACCTCCGCTGGTCCGGTTCGAGACCCGCCATCTCCCGCTGGCGCTCGGGGTCCCGTTCCAGCCAGGGATGGTCCCGAAGCACGTCTCCCAAGGGTCGCTGGGAGAGACCGGTACCCCATCGCCCACGTTCGGCGACGGGCTCGACGAGGGGAGCCGCGGGGACGAAGGCCTTGCGGCCGAAGAAGAGGGGCCAGTGCGGCCGGCGCACCGCTTCCTCAAGCTCCTGGAGCAGCGAGGCCGGGCCCTCCAGCACCACCAGGAACAGCGCGTCCGCGAGGTAGTAGCGATCGCTGACCACGGTCCGGTGGCTGGCTCCCATGGTGTTGGGGACCTCCTGCGCGGTGTGGAAGTCGCGCTCCAGCAGGCCCTCCCTGTCGACCCGGACACCCAACTTCAGCTTCGAGATCTCCCCGAGTGCCGCGTCGTCGTCCCGGTCGATGCCGCGTGCCGAAGCCAACAACCCGACCACCCCCGACTTGGTCGGTTCCGAGGCGGTGTCTCGCTTGACGAACCTCGACCGCACGCCCCAGGACTGCATGGGGGCGTCGATACGCAGGGCGAGTGTCTGTGTGTGCACGTGGTTCACCCGTGCGACGCGGCCACGGCACGCTCGACCAGAGCGTCCAGCGAGGGCACGGTCTCCCCCTCCTTCAGGCCGCTGACCTCACCGGACAACGAGGAGGCGGCCACCTCGCTGATCTCCCCGTCACCGTAGAACTCCCTGAGCTTGCTGAAGTGCGCGAAGAGGCGCTCAGTGGAGTCCTCCATGATCGCGGTTCCCTCCACCGGCTTGAGGAAGGCGTTGGCCAGGTTCCAGGAGCCGTGCTCGCGGGCCACCATCATGAGGGTGTCGGGTCGTGTGTGCGCGGCCATCGAATTCTGCTTGCCGCTGGGAGTGGAGTTCACGAACGCGCGGATCCAGGCACCCAGAGCCCGATCCATGAGCTCGTTGATCTCGCCGTCGTCCGCTGTGGCTCCCGAACCGCTGACCAGGTTGCGCCGAAGCTGATCGAGATCGACGTTGGCGTAGCGGTAGTAACAGGCTGCGTTGAAGTCCACCACCCCGATCATGTCCGCACCGGCGTCCTGGTCGGCCTCGTTGACCTTGAGGTCGTCCACTGCGGTGAAGAAGTCGAACTCGGTGGACACCGCGTGCGTGGAGATGGCGTGCGCGACCTGGGAAGCGGCGTCGACGTTGAAATCCTTGTTGTTCGCGATCATCCGACCGAACAGCGCGATGTCCACGGAACGACCGGCGCTGAGGACGCGGTCGGCGGCCGTCCTCGTCTCCTTCTTCTTCGCGGCCGGGACCTCGTCGAGCTTGTCGAGCTTCTTCTTGTGGCTGTCGACCTGGGTCTTGGTCTTCTTCCGGTCCTCGCCCTCGGCCAGCTTGTGCTTCTCCTGAGCCTTCTCGAGGTCGCTCATGAGCTTGCGCCGCTTGTCGCCCTGCTCAGCGAGATCATCCCAGTGCTCGCGGCAGTACACGGCGAGCTCTTCGGCGGCCTTGGGGCCCAGGAAGAACAGGTACTGCGTGAGGTCCTTCTCCGCGATGGCGAAACCCATCCAGGCCAAGGCCTGCTGGACGATTCCACGTGCCTCGTCGGAGGGGACATCGGCGTCGGACGCGCCGTCGAGCAACCGTGCGGTGACGAGTAGCAGGCGTTTGGTGCGCTCACCGAGCTCCGACTGGTCGAGCCCGTATCGGGGGAAGAGCGTCCGGGCCGAGCGCTTCAGGCACTGACTGGAGACCCTGCCGCGAACGACCCCGCCGAAGGTGACGCTCTTCGGCTGGCCGACGTCGTCCCGGTTCAGGTTGCTGGTGGGGAAGGACTGGAGCAGGTGCAGTTCGATGTTCACGTGCGGACTCCGTGCGGTGTGTGCTGTCGAGGGGTGGGAGAAGGCGTTACCGGGTGGGACTCTGATCCCGTGGCGCGGTCCGACCGGTATGGAAGTGCTCGGCCCAACGCAGATGCACCTGGTGCGCACGTGGGCTCCCCGCTGGCGCCTGACGGAGATCGACCAGGTCGTCGAGGAGTTGGCCGTAGTCCAGCGCCACCTTCTGCTGCTGAAGCATCCGCACGGCCTGGCGCAACCGGTTCTGGAGGACGTTCCAGTCGGAGGTGAGCAGTTGGCGCAGACGGGCCTCGGCGGACGAGCCGGTCCCGCAGTCCCTCATGGCGATGCCGAGGGGCCTTCGCCATCCACTCGTGGCTGATCGCGGGTTCAGGGAGAACAGGACCGCGACGAAGTTCCAGACCTCCTTCTCGTCCGGCTCGGGTGAGTGGGGGAGGACGAGGTCGACGACGTCGGGCAGGTAGTGCGGATCGTTGGTACTCCGACGTACCCGGGCGAGGATCCTCCGCGCCCTCGCGACCCGGCTCGCCTCCTGGGACTCCAGGTCACGCCCCAGTGAGTACAGTCCGTGGACGAAGTTCTTTCGGCCTCGGTGGATCCGGGGGCCCGGGGTGCTCATGTCACTCATCCTCTGTCCTCGGCCTGGGGTCGTAGCTCCTCAGGTTCCTGTCGAATTCGTGCCGGATCCCACGCACCCGTTCCTGGAACCCCGAGGTGCATTCCGCGAGCGCCAGGAGGTTTCTCGCTGATCTTCGGGGAAGGATCTCCACCCATCGGTGCTGGGCCTCCTCCGCGGTCTCCTCAACGACGTTCGCCCAGTTCTCCGTGGGCCCGAAGGCACCTTCGTGGTCCTCCTTGATTTTCTCGCCGAGATCGACCAGGTAGTCGTTGAAGTGCTCGGAGAGCCGAGGCCAGAACCACTGCTGGAGGAGTTTCCTTTCCGCTCTCGGAGTATCCCGGAGTAGTGCGTGATATTCCCGTTCCAGTTTTCCGAGTTCGTCACCCACGTCATCGGCCAGGGAAACGGCCAATCCCATGAGGGGTTCCAGCCGTGTCTCCTGCGGCCGTGCCCGAAGCACAGCTGCGGGGGCGGGCACGACCTCCTCCAGCCAGGTGTGCACCGCGCCTCGGTTGGGGTCGAGCTGCTGCCCCAGCACACGGATCGTGTAGACGGTGGATTCGGGCAGGGCGTCCCTCCCCTGGTGCCTTTCGGCCACGTGGTCCAGGTTTCGGGGGCGGAAGCGTTCTCGCTGACTGTCGTTGTCCTCGTCGGCCAACAGGAGTTCGCGGCAGTGCCGCCACACCCCACGCAGCTCCTCCAGCTGGACGGGCTTCCAAGGGCTGGCGACTCCCTTGCCGGGCACGTTCTTCTTCTTGGTGAAGGTGCGACGGTAGGCCGCCATGTTCTCGACGAGACGGAGATCCGTACTCAGCCGGGGGCCGGGAAGGATGGCCACCCCGTCGATGACGACGCCGTTCGCGCCAACCCGACCACGGAGCCGCACGTGGCGTGACGGCCAGGTGAGGAGGTCCAGCAGACCATAGGGGGCGCGGCCTCGCTTGTCGGCCTCCTGCGAACCCTGGGAGTCCGCGGGGTCACGTTCCCAGACGGGCCGATCGCCGGGCCCCGGTCGCGGGTCCAGAGTGTCGTCGCCCCAGTTCGGGGTCGTGTTGAGCAGGAGGGTCTCGCGCAGGGTGGAACCCTCGATGAGGACCGTCGCTGAGCTGTTGCCCAGGGACGGCTGCGAGGGATGTTTCCCCGTCTTGAGGCCGCCGGTGTCGAAGGCCTGAACCGTGACCAGCCACCGAGCCGCCTCGGCGGGGCTCAGTTCCACCTGGTCTTCCTGGGTGCTGTGATCGAAGAGCGTGGCGTTGTTGCCCGCGGCGCGGAACATGGTGAGCTTGGCGGTGGAGCCGAGCAACTCTTCCGGGATGTCGGGCGTCTGGAAGAAGGGGCGGTCTCCGAACAGGTCGAACCGGTCGCGGTATCCGGGGGAATCCCCCTCACCGTTCAGATAGCGGTCCAGCCGCTCCGTGGGGAAGGGCCCTCGGTGCCACAGCTCGGACCACCGCGTGCGCCATCCCGCGCTCTCGATCCCGTCGAAATAGACGCGGAAGGTCAGCGTGACCAGCAGTCGGTGCAGGGCTGCCGTGACAGTGGGGGTCTCACCCTGGAGCCAGCGGAATTCGTGTGCCCTGTCCAGGGCCTCCTGAAGACCGACAGTTTCCGGTTCGCCCTTGAGGGTGACTACCGGTATCCAGGGTTCTCGGAGAAGGTCGAACCTCAATGCTCGTCTTTCCGTGCCGATCGTTCATCAGTGATGGGGCCAGGGGTGGCAAGGAAGAAGGGAGTCTGGGCCCGACCCTATCCAAGCTGCTGTGCCCTGTGTTCGGAATTCGAAAGCTCTCGCCGGAAAAAGCTGGCCGGTAATGGTCAGACGGAGTCCGAGTTCACGATCCCCAGCCCGAACACCGGATGCAGGGTAAAGGTGAATGGTCCGACGGTCGCGCGGTCGTCAGGACCCACGTGCAGGACACGGTGCCCGCTCAACCAACCGGTCGCCTCGAAGGACTCTGGAAGGTCGAGCTGATCACGAAGGGCTTCGAGTATCTCCTCGGTGATCTCCTCGTCGACCTCCAGGAGGATCGACGAGTCTCTCAGCGCGGACACGGTGTCGGAGTCGATCCGAACCGCTGACAGGTTGACTCTCCTGCCGAAATGTGTTCGGTGCCCACCCTCCGTTTCCCACAGGGGAATGAGCGTCAGGCCATCCAGTTCCTCGTCCATGGAACCTCCTTCGAGTGTGGAGCGTCGTTTCGGGCTCAGTCCCGAGTGCCTCGGCTGGAGTGGGCGTCGTGGGTGAGCTGGTTGATGCGGTCTCCGTCCACCAGGCGTTCGATCCGGCGGGTCTGAGCACCGGTCCACTCCCGATCGATGCGGATTCGGCGTTCGAGTTCAGCGGAAGCGACTCTTCGGCCGTACTCGACAGGGAGGGAAGAGTGGTCCTCGTAGGCTCTGCGCACCAGCTCGGGCAGGTCGTGGGGCAGGGCGATGGAACTCCGCTCGGAGAGAAGACCCTCCGTCGCCAGGAGCAGACTCCTGGCATAGATGATCGCGGATCCGGGAGGAAAGGTCCCGGGGGTGTTGCCCCTGATGATCAGGACCCGTGGTTCGGCCACCGGTGCGGGCCGTGAGCGCCCTCGGTGTCTGTGTAGCCGCCCGAGCCGCTGGCACAGATGGTCCACCGGTGCCGGGTCCGTCACCATGAAATCGAAGTCGACGTCCACGCCGTGCTCCAGCACCTGGGTACCCACGGCGATGACTCGCTCGGCGCCGGCGTTCTCCCGCTGAACGGACTCCGGACCGCGCAGCTCGTTGAGCGTGGCCTCGTTCTCCCGCCGGCGGCGCTGGTAGGTGCGATCACCGGTCAGGTGGAGGAGTGTCGCGGTCCCATTCCACCCACGTGCTTCCAACTGGTGCTCCAACGCCTCGAACACGTCGCGAGCCCCGTTCTTGGTGTTGCGGATGACCGCCGCGCAACCCCCCTCGCCCAGCCGATCGAGGACCTGGCCGGCGATCTCCTGGGGGTCGTTGGGGACTGGCTCCCATTCAATGGTCCGGAGGGGGTTGTCCTCGGACAGCTTCACCGGTTGGACCTGCGGGATATCAGAGGGCTCGGCCCAGGTGAGCTTCCATGGGTCACCCGACTGGGAGGGGATCTCCACCCACTCGGGGCGGAGTCCCTGTCGCACCCTGGCACCGTTGCGCCAGGAGTTGACGAGCTTCGTCCTCTGGGCGTCGGTGAGGGTCGCCGACAGCATTACGACCGGAACGCCCATACGACCGCACCACCAGAGCAGCACTTCGAGGAACGCGGACATGTGGGCGTTGTAGGAGTGCACCTCGTCCAGGAGCAGGACCTTGTTGCTCACGGCGGACAGACGCATGGTGACGCTCTTGCCGCGGATCGCGGCCTTGAGGAGTTGGTCGATGGTTCCGGTTCCGAAGGGAAAGATGATGCCTCGGTTGATGTGGAACGTCTTCAGGGCCCACTTTCGGATCTCGTGATCCTCAGGACAGACGTCTCTCGGAGCGAGGGTCTCGAGCAGGGTGGGGTCGCTGTCCGGGTCGTGGGGATCCTTGGCGTACAGCAGGTGTGAGCGGAGTCCCGACCCGGCACGGTCCAGCAGGTCGTTCGCCTGAGCGTGCACGTCCCGGGCCAGGGAACGGTTGGGAGAGGCGAGGTAGGCACCTGCCCGCCGCAGCCGTGCGGCGAGGATGGTGGAGGCCAGGAGCCCGGCCTTGGTCTTGCCCTCTCCGGTCGGCGCCTGAGCCACGAGGATGCCGGGCCCGCTGACTCCCTCCAGGAGCTGGGAGACGGCCTGTTGGAGCGGCCGGGCGCCCTTCTCCTTCGGAAAGAGAGAGCCGAAGGAGGTGTCCGCAGGAGGTTCCCAGGGCACCCAGTTCACCCGGCCGAGGTTGGTGTGGATCCAGGTACGAGCGCTGTCCAGGTAGCCGGGCAGCTCGTCCACGGAAAGGCTGCTGCGACGCGGGTAGGACTCACCTTTCAGGGTCGTCTCGTCCGAGGCGGTCCAGTCGCTGACCATGGTCAGCCCGGCCAGCCCCACCGCAGCCGCCGGAGAGAGATGGGTCTCCCGCCAACCCTCGGTGTACGGAGCCAGTCCCACGGCACCGGCGACGAGTTCGATGAAGAGGTGCCTCGCCCGTTCCCAGCGTTCGTCACCCAGGTTGTGTGCCTGCGCCGCGGCCTGGCGGGTCTGCTTCGGATGGGGGAGCCAACCGTGGTGGCCGCCCAGCGCGTCGATGATGTTGTACCTGGCCGACCAGGGCGCGCCCCGCTTTCCGAGCCATGTCTCCAAGTGCACCGCGGTCACGCGTTCGTGGCGGGCCTTGCGCCAGTCGCCCTCCAGGCTCCGGTGGAACTCCTCGGGGATGTGGACCCTGGCCCGGTCCTTCCGGAGCGCCTGGAACGCGGGGGAGAGCTTGCCGAGGTCGTGCAGGGCGCACAGGAGGAAGATCCAGGCGCGAACCTGTTGCCTCGCCTCCTCCGGATCCAGACCTTGATTCGCGAGAGGGGACAGCCCCTCCTCCAGTTCTCGGCGGATCTCCGGCCCCAGGAAGACCTCGTACAGGGCCTCGGCCGCTGCGTAGGTGTCCAGGGCGTGGCAGATCAGCGCGTGCGGCTCAGCGTCCGTCTTCGGTCCCAGCTTTCCCCAGGCGGTGAGGACCAGCTTCTCGATCTGGATCGGTGACGTGAACGCGGTGTACTCAGGAGGTGACATGTCCTGCTTTCCAACGCAGAAGGGGCCCCGATCAACGGGACCCCCTCAGGGAAGCACAGGGCAGTGACAGAACGGATTCGAGCCGAACCGATCCGTGGTCGGCTACCCGAACCGGCCGGTGATGTAGTTCTCGGTCTCCTTCTTCTCCGGGCGGGTGAAGATCTGGTTCGTCTCGCCCATCTCGATCAGCTTGCCGGGCTTGCCCGGGGCCGAGAGGTTGAAGAAGGCGGTCCGGTCGGAGACGCGGGCGGCCTGCTGCATGTTGTGGGTGACGATCACGATCGTGTAGTCCTCCTTCAGCTTGTGAATGAGGTCCTCGATCGCCAGGGTCGAGATGGGGTCCAGCGCCGAGCAGGGCTCGTCCATGAGGAGCACGGACGGCTTCACGGCCGTGGCACGGGCGATGCACAGGCGCTGCTGCTGGCCGCCGGACAGGCCCGAGCCGGGCTTGTTCAGGCGGTCCTTGACCTCTTCCCAGAGGTTGGCGCCGCGCAGCGACTCCTCGACCAGCCCGTCCGCCTCGGACTTGCTCATCCGCGTGTTGTTGAGCCGGGCCCCGGCGATCACGTTGTCGTAGATCGACATCGTGGGGAACGGGTTGGCCTTCTGGAAGACCATGCCGATCTCGCTGCGGACCATCACCGGGTCGACCTCGCGACCGTAGATGTCGAGGTCGTCCAGGAGGACCTTGCCCTCGGCGCGGGCGCCGGGGGTGACCTCGTGCATGCGGTTCAGGGTGCGCAGGAAGGTCGACTTGCCGCAGCCGGAGGAGCCGATGAACGCCGTCACGGAGCGGGGTTCGATGGTCATGGACACGTCCTCGACCGCGAGGAAGTCGCTGTAGTAGACGTGCAGTCCGGAGACGTCGATTCGTTTCGCCACAGGGTGTTCCTCGTTTTAGCGGGTCTTGGGTGCGAAGAGGCGGCCGATCACGCGGGCCAGGACGAACAGCAGCATGACCGTCAGGACCAGCGTCAGGGCGGCGGCCCAGGCCCTCTCGTAGTTGACGGCCCCACCCATGCGGAACTGCGAGTAGATGAACACCGGCAGGCTCATCATCTGGCCGTCGAACAGGTTCCAGTTGATGGACACGGCCGACGACCCGGCGGTGAGGACCAGCGGTGCCGTCTCTCCGATAACGCGCGCGATGGCGAGCATGATTCCGGTGGTCAGCCCGGCCGCGGAGGTGGGGAGCACCACCTTGGTGATCGTGCGCCACTTGGGCACGCCCAGGGCGTAGGAGGCCTCACGCAGGTCGCGGGGGACCAGGCGGAGCATCTCCTCGCTGGAGCGGACCACGACCGGGATCATCAGCACGGCGAGGGAGATCGCGCCCGCCGCGCCGTTGGTCTTGCCGGGGCCGAACAGCATCATCCACAGCGCCACCACGAAGAGACCGGCGACGATGGACGGGATGCCGGTCATGACGTCCACGAAGAACGTGATGACCTTCTTCAGGCGGCCCTGGGCGTACTCGACCAGGTAGACGGCGGTGAGCACGCCGATCGGCACCGAGATCAGCGTGGCCATCCCGGTGATCGCCAGGGTTCCGACGATCGCGTGATACACGCCGCCCGCGTCCATGCTCGGCAGCACGCCGTTCATCGACACGGACAGGAAGTGGCCGTCGAAGCGGTCCAGCCCGTAGCCGACCACCGTGTACAGCAGCGACACCAGCGGCGCCATGGCGAGCAGGAACGCGGAGTAGACCAGCGAGGTGACCAGGCGGTCCTTGGCCTTGCGGCCGCCCTCGATCCGCGCCGAGGCGGTCACGACGATGACCACGTAGGAGACGGCGGTGAGCAGGGCCCACAGGACCACGCCGAAGGAGGAGAAGGCGGCCAGCACGCCCGCCACCACCATGCCGCACGCGACCAGCAGGACCAGCGGGAAGCGGTTGGGCAGGGCGCCGGAGCGGAGGTGGTTCCCGGCCGGGCCCGCGTCGGGGGCAGGAGGCTGCGTCGTCGTCATGCTCATGCGGACTCCTTGTTGCCCCGGGCCACGACGTAGCGGGCGCCCATGTTGACGGCCAGGGTGATCGCGAACAGCACCAGGCCCGCGGCGATCAGCGCGGACACGCCGTAGCCGGTGGCCTCCGGGTACTGGAGGGCGATGTGCGCGGCGATGGTCTGGTTGCCGCTCTGGAGCAGGTTGAAGGAGATCGCCAGGGACGGGGAGAGGATCATGGCGACGGCCATGGTCTCGCCCAGCGCGCGGCCCATGCCGAGCATGGCGCCGCCGACGATCCCGGACTTGCCGAAGGGCAGGACGGCGAGGCGGATCATCTCCCAGCGGGTGGCGCCCATGGCGAGCGCGGCCTCGCGGTGGCCCTGCGGGACCTGGTGGAACACGTCGCGGGACATCGCGGTGATGATCGGCAGGATCATCACGGCCAGGACGACGCCCGCGGTGAGCAGCGTGCGGGCGGAGGTGGAGGCGGGGCCCGCGAAGAGGGGGATCCAGCCCAGGTACTTCGTCATGCCCTCGTAGACGGGCACCAGCTGCGGGGCCAGCACCATCATGCCCCACAGGCCGTAGACCACGCTGGGGATGGCGGCGAGCAGGTCGACCAGGTAACCGAGCGTCGTGGCGAGCCGTCGGGGCGCGTAGTAGACGATGAACAGCGCGATGCCGATCGCCACCGGGGTGGCCAGCAGGAGCGCGATCGCGGCGGCCATGACGGTACCGAAGGCCAGTGCCGCCACACCGAACGACGGGTTCTCCCGGACGTTGGCGTTCCACGACTGGTCCGTCAGGAAGTTCGAGGTGTTGGCCAGCAGCGACGGCCAGGCCTGGACCAGGAGGAAGGCGGCCACACCCGCGAGGATCAGCAGGATCAGGAGCCCCGATCCTCGGGCGAGCCCGGCGAAAACGACATCGCCGATCCGGCGCTTGCCCGTGGGCGGGGGTGCCGCCTTGGGCGCGTCCGTGGTCGTCATGGATTCTCCGGTTCGGAAGTTTGTGCGGGGCTGGTCATCGGTCCGCGTCCCAGCGGGACGGCGGTGAACCACGCGGGACCCGACCGCGGTGCCAGGGCCAACGCACGGAAAACAGCCGAACCGCGCCGATTGCGAAGGTAGGCGCAGGAAGTGACCAGTTGTCCCAGAGAAGATGAACGGAAGGTGAACGCGGTGTCGCACTCTTGTGGCGCACCGGGGTTCGTCCGGTGAATGTGACAAGCCGCACGTCGCGCGGGCCTTCGGGGGCGGCCCGCACCGGCGTTCAGCTCCGGGGCTCGGAGGGGGCGTACATCACGTCCGTGTCCCACATGGTGAAGCCGAGGGACTCGTACAGGCGCACCGCGGCCTCGTTGTCACCGTCCACGTACAGGTGGACCCAGGGCAGCCCGGCGTCGCGCAGGTGGACGAGTCCGGCCAGGGTCAGGGCGCGGCCCAGCCCGGTGCCCTGCCACGCGGGGTCGACCCCCACCACGTAGACCTCGCCGACGGCCTCGTCGTCGCTCAGTCCGGCACCGTCGGCGTGCGTCTTGGTCCAGTGGTAGGCGGCGATCGCGCCGCTGTTGGTGGACGCCACCAGGAACCCCCGGGGGTCGAACCAGTCCTCGACCTCGCGCTGGAGCAGGTCGTCCAGGGTGAGCGAACCCTGTTCGGGGTGGTCGGCGAAGGCGAGCGCGTTGGCCCTCAGCCACGGCTGCTCGTCCTGGCCCACGACGAACGGCCGGATGCGCACCTTCTCGGAGACCTCGGGCCGCAGGACGGGCTCGGGCAGCTCGGGCGCGGTCCACGGGCCGCCCGGGACCTCGGGGCCCAGGTCGCGCAGGGGCATGCGCATCTTGTGCAGCTCCCGGACCGGCTCCCAGCCCTCGGACTCCGCCACCGAGACCGCACCGGGTGTGCGCCCGTGAGCCCACACCCGCACCCCGTGGGGACCCGCGTCCTCACGGATCGAGCGCAGCAGCGTGGATCCGTGTCCGCTTCGGCGGTGCTCGGGGTGCACGACGACCTCGCCGGAGTCCGGCTCGCCCTCGCCTCTCTCCACGAACGCGAACCCCACGACCCGGTCGTCGTGGGAGACGACGTGGAAGCGGCTGCTGCCGGAGGGGGCGCCGTGTCTGATCCGGAGCAGGGTGTGCTCGGACAGGGCGGCGGCCCCGTCCCGCACGCGCGCGGCCTCGGCCAGGGCCAGTACGGGCCCGGCCATCTCCGGTGCGAGGTTGTCAGTGACTAGCGGGGTACTCATGAGCCAGAATCCTAGATCGTGTTGGCCGAATTCCCCACGTCGACGCCCGTACTGCCTCCCTGGACGGCGATCCGGTGGGCGGACGTGAGCGGACCCGGGGCCGGAACGCGCGTTCGTGGCCCCGGGCCGCTCGTCGATGTGTCAGACCTTGCGTCGCCTGCCCTGGTAACCGCCGCCGAGCCGGACCCGGCGGGTGGGTGCCAGCGGGGTGGCGAGCAACAGGGCGAGCAGGAACGCCGCGAGCAGGACGGCCGGTGCGATCGAGGGGCCCATGTCCGAGTGGTCGGCTGCGACCTCGGTCTCGGTGTCCTCGTCGGCCGTGGGCGTGACCAGCGGCAGTTCGGCCAGGTCCTCGGCCTCCCCGGGAGAGAGGTCGGGCAGGTCCGCCTCGTTGCGGGGAAGCGTGGGGATGCTCGCGCCGCTGGTGGGGGCAGTGCTCACGGTCGAACGCGGTGGCTGGTTCGGGGTCCGGGCGGGGCCGCGCTCGTTCCCGGAACCGCCGCCCGCGCTGCTCTCGCTCGCCGAGGGGGAGGGCGTGGGCGTGCCGGACGGGGGCGGGGCCGGCGTGGGGCTCTCGGAGTTCGTCGGGGACGGTGTCGGCGACGGACTCGGAGTCCTGGTGGGCTGCTCGGTCGGCTCCTCCGTGGGGGTCTCCGAAGGCGACTCCGTGGGAGTGGGGGAGGGCGAGGGCTCGGGGTCGGTGACCGTCACCGTCCACGGGTTCGACGCGACCTCCTTCACCTGGCTCTCGTCGACTCCCTGGCAGCCCTCACCGGGGGCGGCCGCGTAGCGCAGGGTCGCCGTCACGGTGGTGTCCTGCCGGGGCGCGCCGGTGACCGTGCTCTGGGTCGTGATCTCGGGTGCGATCACGGAGGCGGTGGGGGCGCCCGCCGGGAGCTCGTCGGAGTCGGTCCGCAGTTCGAGCAGGCAGATCGGGATGTCCCCGGTGTTGGTCACCGAGAGCGTGTTGGGCGGGGCCGCCTCCCCGAGTTCGACGGAGTCGGCCTCACTGGAGAAGGTGATGACGGCGGAGGCAACGGGGTCGGCGGGGTCGGCGTGGGCCGGCGACATCACGGCGATCAGTGTGGAACCGACGAAGGCCGCGCCGATGACGCTGCTCAGGCGGGGTCTGTGGGGGGCGTGGGTAGCGGGGGTCGGCATCGGTGCGATCTCACTCCTCCGGGGGCGCGCCTTCAGCGACTCGGGCCGCACCCGGCGACGCGACTCCGCCACGCCTGCCAAGCCCCGTCCGTCGGGTGCCCCACCGATCTTAGGGCGTGGGGGCGCCGAGCACGAGGGCGCGCGCCGTCCAATTGGTCGGATGGGGGGACGGGCTCCGAGTCGGGCCGCGGTCCCGGACACGACTCCGGGGCGCCCATGGCCATGGGCGCCCCGGAGAGCGGTCGGAGCCGGGTGGGGCCGTCGTCAGGAGGCCCCGGCGGAACGGGTGGCGGGCACGGCCTCCGCCGTCTCCGTGGCCTCCGTCGTCTCGGCCGCCTCGCCGGTCGGCTTCTGGGCCGACCCGGACTTCGAGACGGGGTCTGGTACGAAGCGGTAGCCCACGTTGCGGACCGTGCCGATCAGGGACTCGTTCTCCGAGCCCAGCTTGGCGCGCAGGCGACGCACGTGCACGTCGATCGTCCTGGTGCCGCCGTAGTAGTCGTAGCCCCAGACCTCCTGGAGCAGTTGGGCCCGGGTGAACACGCGCCCGGGGTGCTGCGCCAGGAACTTGAGCAGCTCGAACTCCTTGAAGGTGAGGTCGAGGATGCGGCCGCGCAGACGCGCGATGTAGGTGGCCTCGTCGATCACCAGGTCGCCCCGGCGGATCTCGTCCGGGTCGTCGGACCCGGCCTCGGCAGCCCCGACCGCCAGGCGCAGACGGGCCTCGACCTCGGCCGGACCCGCGGTGACCAGGATGAAGTCGTCGGCCTGCCAGTCCGGGGTCAGCGCCGCGACGCCGCCCTCGGTGAGGACGACCAGCAGCGGGCAGTCCAGTCCGGTGGTGTCCAGAAGCCGGCAGAAGTTACGGGCAGCCGCCAGGTCCGTTCGCGCATCGACCAGAATGGCGTCAACCGGGGCGCTCGGGTTCCCGCTGACTCCGGAGGCCAGCAGGGCCCCGGCCTCAGCGGGAGCCACCCGCACGGAGTGCAGGAGGAGTCCGAGGGCGGGAAGAACGTGGTCGGACGGTTCGTTCGAGTTCGTGAGTAACAGCAGATGGCTCATGCGTCTCTTCTCGTCGGCCCGCTTGTGTCGGGCGATCGAAGGCGCCATTGCCCCCGGTGAAGATTTGTCGAATACGTCGCCTCCGAGCAACACCAAGGATAATCAACTCATGGCGAAGTGCACTATCCGGTACTGGGCTTCCGCGAAGGAAGCCGCCGGAACGGCTGAGGAGACAGTCGAAGCCGACACCCTCGCGGCAGCCCTCGAAGCGGCGTGTCTCCTGCACGCTGACGACCGTTTCCAGCGCGTGCTGGGGGCTTCGTCGCTTCTGGTGGACGAACGGCCCGTGGGTCGGCGGGCACACAGTGAGGTGCCGGTCACGGACGGGACTGTGATCGAGGTCCTACCGCCCTTCGCGGGCGGGTGAGGTGTCCGACAGCGTGGCGGAATCGGAGCGAAACATGACGGAAACCCAGCAGTGGACGCGGAAGGCGCGCGTGGTCATGCTCGGCAAGGCCGGGTGCCACCTCTGCGAGGAGGCGTGGTCGGTCATCGAGGGCGTGACGGACGACCTCGGCGTGGACCGGGCCGGGCACGACCTGGCGGAGGTCTCGGAGGTCGACCGCGAGGAGTACTGGGACAAGGTCCCGGTGACCTTCGTCGACGGACGGAGGCACGATTTCTGGCGGGTGTCCGAGGGGCGTCTGCGCTCCGCGCTCTCCTCCTGAGGGGAACTCTCGCGGAGTCACTTCCGAGAACGGGCGGGTGTGGGAATGGGCGCCGTCGAGCGCGTGGCGGTGCCACCGCTATTGCCGACGGTGCCTTTTCCGCATCGCTCACGCGTCGCTTCCCGGTTGCGGGTCGGAGGCCTCCGCGACTTACTCACCGGTTCCGCGCTGGCGGTGTCCTCCGTCCGGAATGCGTGCGATGTGATCTCCTGTTCCGCAGCGGGCTCACGGGGGTGCATTTGTGGGAACTCGCCCGCGGGGCGTCACATCGGACCCCACTTTGTGCGTGCTTTCACAAGCACGTAATCTGGGGGTCCCACGACCCGTAGGGCGGGGGAGGCGCGTGTCCGGGGCCGTCGGTGTCGGAGCCGCGAACTCCGTACCCCGCACCCGCCCGAACCGACCTCTCCCCAGGAGCGCCACCCTGTGACAACTCGTCCGCCTCGGCCCCGGGAGAGGGGAATACCGGAGGCCACCGTCGCCCGGCTTCCGGTCTACCTGCGCGCCCTCCAGTCACTCCAGGACCGTGGCACCGCCACCGTCTCCTCCGAGGGGCTCGCCGGCGCCGCGGGAGTCAACTCGGCGAAGCTCCGCAAGGACCTCTCCCATCTGGGCTCCTACGGGACGAGAGGCGTGGGCTACGAGGTCGAGTACCTCATCTACCAGATCTCGCGTGAGCTTGGTCTCACCCAGGACTGGTCAGTGGCCATCGTCGGCATCGGCAACCTGGGGCGCGCACTGGCCAACTACGGGGGCTTCGGCACCCGTGGCTTCCGGATAGCGGCCCTGCTCGACGCCGACCCGGACGTGGTCGGACGGTCCGTGGCGTCGCTGGACGTGAGGCATATTGACAGCCTGGAGGAGGTTGTGCGTTCCAGGGGTGTGTCGATCGGGGTGATCGCCACACCGGCCGGTTCCGCGCAGGGTGTCGCCAGCCGCTTCGTGGAAGCGGGAGTGACCAGCATCCTCAACTTCGCCCCCGTCGTGCTGAATGTGCCGGACGGGGTCGATGTGCGTAAGGTCGACTTGTCCATCGAACTCCAGATCCTCGCCTTCCACGCGCAGCGCAGGGCCGACGGCGACGGTCAGACGCACAGGTCGGGGCTGGAAGTGACATGAGACGGACCGGGTCCTGGGGCAGGGTCCCCAAGGCTCGAGCGGCGGCGATGAGCGAGCGTTCGCCGCGTTTCGGGGGGTAGACGGCGGTGGTCCCCGTCCGTACCCGAACATGGAGAGACATAGTGCCTGCATAGGAGTGCGGATGAGTGTCCTGGCCGTGGGGTTGAGTCATCGGAGTTCGCCGGTGGCGCTGCTCGAACGTGTCGCGTTGAACGGCGAGACGCGTACCAGGGCGGTCGGTGAGATGGTCGGCTCCGACGCGGTCAACGAGGTCATGGTGGTCTCCACCTGCAACCGCACCGAGGTCTACGCCGACGTCGAGAACCCGCACGGCGGGGTCGCGGCGATCACCGAACTCCTCTCCTGGCACACCGGTGTGACCCTCGGCGAGCTCAACGAGCACCTCTACGCGCACTTCGAGGACCACGCCGTCCAGCACCTGTTCTCCGTCACCTGCGGCCTCGACTCCATGGTCGTCGGCGAGGGCCAGATCCTCGGCCAGGTCCGCGACGCCCTCAAGGAGGGCCAGGAGACCGGCTCCGTCGGCCGGGTCCTCAACGACCTCGGACAGCGGGCCCTGCGCGTGGGCAAGCGCGCCCACACCGAGACCCACCTGGACCACGCCGGGGCCGACATGGTCAGCTTCGGCCTCACCATCGCCACCCGGGAGCTCGCGGTCACCCCGGACCCGTCGCTGCCCGCCGCCGAGGTCACCCCGCCCGCCGGCTGCCCCATGTCCGGCAGGGGCGCCCTCTCCGACCCCGCCGAACCCCGCAGCCTCGGCGCCGCTCTCCCTTCCGGCCCGCTCACCGGCTCCCGCGTGCTGGTCCTCGGCGCGGGTTCCATGAGCGCACTGTCCGCCAACACCGTGGCCCGCCAGGGTGCCGGGACGGTCATCGTCGCCAACCGCACGCCCGAGCGCGCCGCGCGTCTGGCCGAGTGCCTCAACGAGGCCTACGACACCGTGCGAGCCGGCTCCGTGCCCTTCGCCGAGGCCGCCGCTACGCTCGCCGACGTCGACCTCGTCATCTCCTGCACCGGCGCCCAGGGCCTCGTGCTCACCGCCGAGGCCGTGGCCGCCGCCACCCGGGGCCGCACCCGCCCCCTGGTCTTCCTGGACCTGGCCCTGCCCCGCGACATCGACCCCGGCGTGCGCGAGCTGCCCGGTGTCCACCTCGTGGACATCGAGGACCTGCGCCAGGCCGTCGCCTCCGGAACGGACCACGACCCCGGCCGCTCCAACGCGCTCCCGCTCGTGCGCGGGATCGTCGACGAGGAGGTCAACGAGTTCCGCGCGATCCGCCGCGCCAACGAGGTCGCGCCCACCGTCGTCGCCCTGCGCGCCCAGGCCCGTGACGTGGTGGACTCCGAGCTCTCCCGTCTCCACGGACGCCTCCCCGACGACCTCGACGACCGCACCCGCGAGGAGATCGGCCGCGCCATGCGCCGTGTCGCCGACAAACTGCTGCACAGACCGACCGTGCGCGTGAAGGAACTGGCCGCGGCCCCGGACGGCGAGTCCTACGAGGCCGCCCTGCGCCAGCTGTTCGACCTCGACCTCCAGATCCCGAAGGACCCGGACGGGGAGACCTGTCCCGGTCGCCGCAGCCCCGCCGCGCGGCCCGCACAGGAGAAGGCATGACCGCAGAAGGCACCACCGCCGTACCCGCCAAGCTCGGCACCCGCCGCAGCACCATGGCCACCACCCAGTCCCAGGGGGTCGCCGACACGATCACCGAGCGGACCGGCCAGGCGATCGAGCTGGAGCTCATCACGAGCTTCGGCGACGTCACCAAGGCCCACCTGACCCAGCTCGGCGGCACCGGCGTGTTCGTCAACGCCCTGCGCGACGAGCTGGTCGCCGGAACCATCGACTTCGCGGTGCACTCCCTCAAGGACCTGCCCACGGCCCCCTCCGAGGGGCTGGTCCTGGCGGCCATCCCCGAGCGGGACGACCCCAGGGACGCCCTCTGCGCCCGCGACGGCCTCAAGTTCGCGGACCTGCCCGCCGGGGCGAAGGTCGGCACGGGCTCTCCCCGCCGCGTCGCCCAGCTGTCCGCGCTCCGCCCCGACCTGGTCTACCTCCCCATCCGGGGCAACGCCGAGACCCGCCTGGGCAAGGTCTCCTCCGGCGAACTCGACGCCGTGGTCCTGGCCTACGCCGGTCTGGGCCGCGTGGGCCGCCGCGACGACGTCACCGACGTTTTCGAGCCAGAGCAGATGCTGCCCGCCCCCGGTCAGGGCGCCCTCGCCGTGGAGTGCCGCACCGAGCGCGCCGGGACCGACCTCGCCTACCTGGGTTCCGTCGACCACCCGGTCACCCGCGCCGAGGTCGTCGCCGAGCGCACCGTGCTGTCCGAGCTGGAGGCCGGGTGCGCTGCCCCGGTCGGCGCCTTCGCCGAGTACGCGGAGGGCCGCCTGCGCCTGCGCGCAGCCGTGGTCGCCACCAACGGCGCCACCGCCGTGCGGCGCGAGCGCACCATCGACCTGGACTCGCCGGAGGACCTCGACGCCGCCGTCGGGCTCGGCCGGGAGCTCGCCCGCCAGATGATCGCCGAGGGCGCCGACCGCATCGTCGCCGAGGCCTTCGCCGAGCGGGACACCCCCTAGGCCGTGCGACCCGGTCCACTGACGTCCCGCACGCCGCCGAACGCGCCGGGCGGGCGGCCGAACCCGGGTGGGCCCCCGCCGTGCGACACGGCGGGGCCCGCGGAGCAAGGCACAGCAGGGGCAACTTCGCCCGCGCCCCGCGAGAAAGGGTCCGGACGCCACCGCACCACCACCTCCCCGTCACCGCCCCGGACTCCGCACCCCGGGGCGCGGGCGACCCACAAACGAGGAGCCAGTACGTGAACGCCAACGCCAGCCCCCAGCCGGAGGAACCGCGTCGCCGCGAGCGCGGGGCCGGTCACGTCGCCCTGGTCGGTGCCGGTCCGGGAGGCGCCGACCTCCTGACCCTGCGCGGCGCCGAGCTGCTGCGCCGGGCCGACGTGGTCATCACCCTCAGGGAGCCCGCGGCCGAGGAGCTCGCCGGTTTCCGCGAGGAGCTGCTCGCGCACTGCTCCGAGGACGTCACGGTGGTGGAGGCCGCCCAGTGCGGCGGCGACGTCAACTCGCTCGCCGTCACCCATGCCCGCGAGGGCCAGCGGGTGGTGCGCCTGTACTCGGGTGACCCGTTCTTCGGCTGCCGGGGCGCCGCCCTGGTCGCCGCCTGCCGGGAGGCCGGGATCGAGGCTGAGGTCGCCCCCGGGGTCTCCTCGATCACCTCCGTCCCGACCTTCGGTGGCATCTCCCTGCTCGGCGACGACGAGGCCGAGCTGCGTGTGTTGCACGCCCGACCGCACGGCGACAAGGAGGTCGACTGGCAGGAGGCCGCCGCCAGCGACGCTCCCCTGGTCATCCTGGGCGCCGACGCCCCGCCGGAGGAGGCGCCCGAGCACCGGGGACCCGGCTTCGACGTCGTGTGCAAGGCCCTCATCGCCGGTGGCCGTCCCGCCACCACCCCCGTGGCGGTCGTGCGCGCGGGCGGCACCACCCGGCAGACCACCGTCACCTCGACGCTGGCCCGCCTGGTTGCCGAACTCAAGTCCACCGACGCCAAGAACCACCACGTCACGGCGCCCGCGCTGATGATCGTCGGCTCCCCGGTGGCCCGCCAGGCCGAGCAGTCCTGGTACGAGACCCGCCCGCTGTTCGGATGGCGGGTCCTGGTGCCCCGCACCAAGGAGCAGGCCGTGGCCCTCTCCGACCAGCTGCGCGGCTACGGAGCGGTGCCCGAGGAGGTGCCCACCATCTCGGTGGAGCCGCCGCGCACCCCGCAGCAGATGGAACGCGCCGTGCGGGGCCTGGTGACCGGCCGCTACCAGTGGGTGGCCTTCACCTCCGTCAACGCCGTCCGGGCCATCCGCGAGCGCCTGGAGTCGTACGGCCTGGACGCCCGCGCGTTCGCGGGGGTCAAGGTCGCCGTGGTCGGCGAGGCCACCGCGCAGGCCGTCCGCGACTTCGGTATCCAGCCCGACCTGGAGCCCGCCGAGGACGCCCAGTCCAGCAAGGGCCTGGTTGAGGTCTGGCCGCCCTACGACGCCGAGATCGACCCCATCGAGAGGGTCCTGCTGCCGCGCGCGGACATCGCCACCGAGACCCTCGCCGCCGGGCTCACCGACCTCGGCTGGGAGATCGACGACGTCACCGCCTACCGCACCGTGCGGGCGGCGCCCCCGCCCCAGCCGGTCCGCGAGGCGATCAAGGGCGGCGGCTTCGACGCGGTGCTCTTCACGTCCTCGTCCACGGTGCGCAACCTCGTGGGGATCGCGGGCAAGCCGCACAACACCACCGCGATCGCCGTGATCGGCCCGGAGACCGAGAAGACCGCCATCGAGTTCGGCCTGCGCGTGGACGTGGTCGCGCCGAAAGCCTCGGTTTCCGCCCTCGCGGAGGCGCTTTCGGAGTACGGTGCGGCCAGGCGCCAGGAAGCGATCAACGCGGGCAAGCCGGTCCTCAAGCCCAGCCAGAAGCGCCGCGGTCGCCGCCGCAAGCTCTGAACAGCGAACCCCGAGCCGTGCCCTCGGCTCCCGACCACCACCAGCCCATCCGGGAGTACCCATGACCGCCAGCCATGACGCGGAGTTCCCCGTCGCCCGGCCGCGCCGACTGCGCCGAGGACCGGCGCTGCGCCGCCTGGTCGCGCAGACCCGGGTTCTCCCGGAGAACCTGATCCTGCCCATGTTCGTCAAGGAGGGGCTCACCGATCCGGTGGCGATCTCCTCGATGCCCGGTCAGGTGCAGCACACACGGGACAGCCTGCGCAAGGCCGCCCGTGAGGCGGTGGAGGCCGGGGTCGGCGGGCTCATGCTGTTCGGCATCCCCGAGCACAAGGACTCGGTGGGCTCGCAGGCCGACGACCCCGACGGGGTGGTTCAGGTGGCGCTGCGCGACCTCGCGGCCGAGGTCGGCGACGACATCGTGGTGATGGCCGACCTCTGCCTGTGCGAGTACACCGACCACGGCCACTGCGGTCCGCTCGAGGAGGACGGGCACGTCAACAACGACCTCACCCTGGAGCGGTACGCGTCCATCGCCGTCGCCCAGGCCGAGGCCGGGGCCGCCGTGGTGGCACCCAGCGGCATGATGGACGGCCAGGTCGGGGCGATCCGCGACGGGCTCGACCGGGCGGGCTTCCCGCACGTGCCGATCCTGGCCTACGCGGCCAAGTACGCCTCGGTGTTCTACGGTCCCTTCCGTGAGGCCGCCGAGGGCGCCCCCCAGTCCGGGGACCGCTCCGGATACCAGCAGGACCCGGCCAACGTCCGAGAGTCCCTGCGCGAGGTGGCCCTGGACGTCGCCGAGGGCGCCGACATGGTCATGGTGAAGCCGGGCCTGGCCTACCTCGACGTGGTCGCCAAGGTCGCCGAGTCCTCTCCGGTACCCGTGTCGGCCTATCAGGTCAGTGGCGAGTACGCGATGATCGAGGCGGCGGCCGAGAGGGGCTGGCTCGACCGTGAGCGGGCCATCCTGGAGACCCTGACCTCCTACCGGCGCGCGGGGGCCGAACAGATCCTGACGTACTGGGCCACCGAGGCGGCCCGCCTGCTGCGTTGACGCGGCGAGGCCCACGCCCCGGTCGCGGCCGCCGGGCGCCCGGCCCTTCCACCCGGCCGCGCCCGCACCGATCACGACCGGGGAGTTCCAAATGGCCGACGTGTTGTACCGACGGAAACGACGCCACGCTACGGACAGCATGATGGAGTCGGCCCTGCGCTTCGCCGAACTGGGCTGGCCGGTGGTGCGGGGCACGGCCCCGGGTGAGGACCGGGCGTGTACGTGCGACCGGATGGGCTGTCCGGACCCGGCTGCGCACCCGGTGACCGCGGCCTGGGGTGTGGAGGCCAGCACCGACGCGGAGACGATCCGCCGGTGGTGGACGGCCAGCCCCCAGGCGAACATCGTGCTCCCGACCGGCCGGGTCTTCGACGTCCTGGACGTTCCCCGTGAGGCCGGTGTGATGGCTCTGGCGCGCATGGGCCGCGCGGGCGTACCGGCGGGCCCGGTCGCGGCCCTGGACTCGCGTTACATGTTCTTCGTCGCCACCCGCTCCCCGATGGACGAGGACGAGTGGTGGTCGTGTCATCTGGACTGCGTCCCGGAGGCCGTGGAGGCGATGCCGGGTCTGCGCTGGCACTGCCGGGACAGCTTCGTCCTGGGCGCTCCCTCCGTGCTGGCTTCCGGGGGACGCGTCACCTGGATCCGCAACCCCCGCGACGTGGAGGGCGCGGTGGTCCTGCCGGACCCGATCGCCGTCCTGGACATCCTCAACGACGCCAGCGAGGAGTTCGCGCTCCCGGGTGCCTGAGGGCCGCGCGGCCGGGTGCCGTGACCACGCGCCCGGATCGCCGCGATGCCGTAACTTCTCCCCTGTGAGCGAACCCACCCACACACTTCCCCCACCCCGGTCCCCATCCCCGCGCCGGTCCCGGGCAGCGCGGGCCCGGGTCCTCCCCGCCCTCCTCCCCTTGCTGTTCCTGGCCGTCGGGTGCGTCCCCGGAGGGCCGGCCCCCTTCGGACCCCGTCCCGTCGCGGAGACCTCCGGAGTGGACGAGCCGGAAGGTGTCGACGCCGAGGGGGTGGAGAGCCTCTGTGCCGACATCGAGACGCACATCGACATCGTGGACACCGCTGCGGAGTCCCTGGAGCAGGACCTGCTGGTCGACGGGGTGCCCTTCCAGGACCAGCACTACACCGACCTGGACCAGCACCTACTCGACGTCGAGGCCCTGGAGGAGCTCCTCTCCCGCGACGGTCCGGTCAGAGAGGTGACCGAGCGGGCCGACGCGGTCCATGCCGTGCTGGTGGAACTCGACTTCGGTGACGAGCCCGGCCTGGCCAAGGCGCTCTCGCGGGTCGCGGACACCCGGGACCCCATCCTGGAGTTCTGTGCGGTCTGACGTCGCCGGTCAGGCGCGGTGCTCCCCGACCCACAGGGCCAGTGCGGTGCGGTCGCGCAGGTCCAGTTTGCGCAGGATGCTCGTGACGTGGTTCTTGGCCGTGCCCTCGGTGATGAACAGGGTGCGGGCGATCTCCCGGTTGGTGGCGCCCGTGCCCACCACGCGCGCCACCTCCCACTCGCGCTCCGACAGCGCCGACGGCCGCACGGGGGAGGGCACCGGTGCCGGGGGAGCGGTCAGGGCGGCCACCAGGTGGTCCGCGGCCGGGCCGCCCAGGACGGTCTCGCCCCGCGCGGCTTGGCGGATCGCCAGCACCAGCTCCTCGGGAGGGACGTCCTTGAGCAGATAGCCCCGGGCGCCCGAGCGCAGCCCGCCGAAGACGAGTTCGTCGTCGTCGAACGTGGTCAGGATGACCGCGGGCACGCCCGGATGCTCCGCGCGCATCCGAGTGATGAGTTCGATCCCGTCCATGCGCGGCATACGGGCGTCCACCAGGGCGACGTCCGGCGGCGGCGCCGAGGCCAGGAACTCCAGTGCCTCGACCCCGTCGGACGCGTCGCCGACGACCTCGACGCCGTCCTCGATCTCCAGCAGTTTGCGCAGGCCCTGCCGGAGCAGGATCTGGTCGTCCACGATCAGCACCGAGACCGGCCTCACCCGGCACCCCCGGCCATGACCGGGGCGGTGCTCTCGGCCCGGGACTCGGCGGGAACGGTCACCAGGAGCCGGAACCCGCCACCCGGCGGCTTCTCGGTGTCCATGGATCCGGCCACGGAGGCCACCCGCTCGCGCAGGCCGCGCAGGCCGAACCCGCCTCGGGCCGCGCCCTCCTCGGCGCCGGTGCCGTTGTCGGTCACCGACACGCACGCGCCCTCCGCCGATCCGCCCACCTCCACCTCGACCCGGTCTCCACCGGAGTGACGCATCGCGTTGGTCAGCCCCTCTTGGAGCGCCCGGTAACAGACCAGCTCGGCCTCCTGAGACAGACGAGGCCAGGCCCCGGCATCGGTGAAGACGATGCGCGCACCGCCGCCGTCGAAGGACTCGGCCATCGCCCGCATGGCCGTCGTGCCCGCGTGCCCCTCCAGCTGGAGCGGGCGCAGGGCGCGCACCCAGCGGCGGGTGTCGGTGAGGGCGTCCCGGGCCAGTTCCCGGGCCTGCTCCACCTCCGCCCAGGCCGCCTCGGGGCGGGCGG
The DNA here is from genome assembly GCF_018070675.1 of Nocardiopsis sp. B62. Taxonomy (NCBI): domain Bacteria; kingdom Bacillati; phylum Actinomycetota; class Actinomycetes; order Streptosporangiales; family Nocardiopsidaceae; genus Nocardiopsis; species Nocardiopsis sp. B62. The sequence goes on from NZ_JAGPXK010000010.1 coordinate 137,242, forward strand.
TGCGAAAGCGCGACGCGTTCGAGAGCGTCATGGCCAGGGCGGTCAGGTAGTGCCCGGTGCTGTCGTGCATCTCCCTCGACATCCGCGCCCGCTCCTCGGAGACGGTCAGCTCACGCACGCGCTCCGCGTGGCGGCCCAGTTCCGCGTGGGCCTCCTCCAGTTCGGCCAGCAGCTCCCGGGTCCGTTCGGCCCGCTGGGAGGCCACGAGCAGGGCGACGTACACCAGGCCCGAGGCCAGCACCAGGACCAGGGAGCTGCCGGTCGTCACGAGGCCGATCAGCAGCGGGTCGCCGGGGACCAACAGGACCAGCAGGAGGTTCACCCCGCCGAGGAAGGCCGCGTAGCCGCAGGCTCCGGCGATCCCGAACACGGCGATCGCGTTCATGGTGGCCAGACACACCAGGACCAGCACGGTGTAGTTGTTGGAGGCCAGCGAGAACACGGACACGGCCAGGAACAGGACGCTGGCCGCCCGGTGTCCCCACCAGGCCGAGGGCGACCAGGCCAGCAGCGGCCACAGCGCGCAGGAGACCACCAGACACACGATGATCACCAGGATCACCACGTCGACCAGCGGGTCGCCGGAAGGAAACAACTCCGGGGCGACGAGGAACACGAACCCGTAGGTGAGTCCGGTGGAGACCACGGCAGCCCAGAACAGCAGGTTCAGGACCCGGGGAGGGCGGTCTGCGCGGAGCGCCACCCAGGAGGAGAGGTCGGGCAGGGAATCGTTCTTCCGCATTCTTCGAGAGTAGCCGCGGGGCCGTTCACGAGAATGCGCGAAGGGTCATGGACAAGGGCACGTTCGGACCATGACCTCCGGCATGGTCCGCCCCTGGCCAGGCACATGACCCGTGTGTGCCCCCGGGCCGATGCGCCCGCCGCGCGGAATTCCTAGCGTTTCTCCCATCGAGAAAGAGCGTGAATCGAAGGGTGGGAGTCGGATGGCGGCGAACTCGTCGGAAACCGTTGTCGGAAGTGGAGCTGTTCCCGTTCCGTGGGTCGGAGCGGTCCTTGCCTCGCTCATGGCGCTGGTCGCCGTGGGGGTGACGGTGACCCTGTGGCCGGAGATTCCGGAGGTGGTCCCCAGCGGGAAGGTCGGGCTCGACGGGGAGCCCACGATGACCCCCCGCTGGCTGTTCACCACGGCAGTGCCGGGGACCATCCTGCTGCTGGTCACGGCACTGACCGTCGGCGCTCGCCTGGGAGCCGGTTTCCAACGTGCGCTCCGGCTGCCGGTGTTCTGGTCCGGGCGTTCGCTGGGCAGGCTGCTGGACCTGAACCTGGCCGTGCTGGCCGCGTTCCTGCTGGCCGTCCACGTGGTCATGCTGCACTCGGAGTCCGGGCGTGAGCTGCCGATGTCCACCGACCAGCTGATGGCCCTCCTCCTGGCCGTCTTCCTGATGGCCCTCGGCCTGCTGGTTTTGGTGGTGCGCGCCCGTGAGGGACACGACACCCCCGCCGTCCGATGGTGGAACCGGGCGCGCTGGTCCGTGGGCGGGGGTGTCGTGGCGGTCGGGGTTCTCACGGGGGCCGTCGGCCTCCTTCCGGAGCCCCGGTGGGCGGCCCTCACGGGGGTGCTGTTGATGCCCGTGATCCTGCTGGGATGCGCGGTGCCCTTCGTCGGGGACCAGTCCTGGCGTAACGGGCCAGACGGCCCGAGCGCGGAATGATCCAAGAAGCGCGACCTAGACCTCGGTGGCGTTGACCACGATCCCGTCGTGGTCGCTGTAGAGCCACTCTCCCGGGACGAACGTGACGTCCCCGAAGGTCACCGGTACGTCCTGGCGTCCGGCGGCGTCCTTGAGGGACTTGCGGGGGTTGGAGCCCAGGGCCTTCACCCCGAGCGCCAGCCCGCCCAGGGCGACGGTGTCGCGGACGGCGCCGTTGACGACCACCCCGGCCCAGCCGTTGCGCACGGCGGCCTCGGCGATCATGTCGCCCATCAGGGCGCTGCGCAGGGAGCCGTTGCCGTCCACCACCAGGACGGCGCCCTCGCCGGGGGTGTTGAGGATCTGCTTGACCAGGCCGTTGTCCTCGTGGCAGCGGACGGTGCGGACCGGCCCGGAGAACACCCGGTGCCCCCCGTACTGCCGGAACTGCGTGGAGCAGCTGCGCAGGGTGTCGCCGTGGTCGTCGATCAGGTCCGCCGTGGTGAAGTCCGTTGCCATGCCAGCTCCGGTCCGTGAGTGAGCGAGTGGACGGGACCCAAGTTACTTCTCGGTAGAAGCGGGGTCGCGGCCGGGGCCGCGTGTCACTTCGACGGGGGCTGACCATGTGTCTTTCTTCGTTGTTCGGCTTCCCGGGACTCAGGGGGGTCGAGCGGATGACAGGATAAGGACCTTCCCTTCATTCGCTCGTGGGAGTCCCGTCACCGGGACGTCGCCCCGTCTTCCCCCTGCCGTCAGGGCGACTCTCCTCCCCGTACCACCCCTGGAGAGAGATGGTCTCCGACATCTTCGACGTCAGCGCCGCCTGGTCACGATCCGTGATCGAGTTCGCGGACGGACTCGACCCCTGGATGCAGACGGCCGCGGAATGGGGCACCGACCTCTTCCTCGGTGTGTTCGCGATCCTCTTCCTCATGGCCTGGTGGCGAGCCCGCTCCGTCAGCTCGCGCCTGGTCGGCCTCGCGCTCTTCGCCCCGGTCGCCACCGTCATCGCCTACGCGGTCAGCAGGACCATCAAGTCGTTCTTCGAACAGCTGCGCCCCTGCCAGGCCATGACGGACCTGAACACCATCGCCACGTGCGACCCCATCGGTGACTGGTCCTTCCCGAGCAACCACGCCGCCATCGCCGGTGCCGCGGCCGCCGCGGTGATCGTCGCCTGGCGCCGGTTCGCCGTCGTGGCCGCGGTCTTCGCCGTCCTGGAGGCCTTCTCCCGGGTCTTCGTCGGCGCCCACTACCCCCACGACGTCACCGTGGGCCTGCTCGTCGGTGCCATCGTGGCCACCCTGGTCTCGCTGCTGGCCGCCCGCCCGATGACCGCGGTCGTCGACAAACTGGCCGAGAACGACCGCCTGCGCCCCCTGGTGCGCGCCCAGGGCTCGGAGCACGGCCCCGAGGCCGAGCGCATCGGCCAGGACTCCCACAGCAACGTCTGAGCCAACCTCCCCCTCCACGCGTGCCCCGTCCTCCCCCCGGCGGGGCACGCGTGCGTTGCGGGGCGGGTCACGGTCGCGGGGGAGAACACAGCTGACACACTGGTGAGGTGGGTACTCAACAGACTTCAGCAGAGCTCTTCCAGCGGGCGTCCGCCGTGGTTCCCGGCGGCGTGAACTCGCCCGTGCGCGCCTTCGGGGCGGTCGGCGGCACCCCGCCGTTCTTCGTCAAGGGTGAAGGCCCCTACCTCACGGACTCCGACGGTCGCCAGTACGTCGACCTCGTCTGCTCGTGGGGGCCACTCGTCCTCGGGCACGCCGCCCCCAGCGTCGTGGAGGCCCTCCACGGCGCCGTCGCGGCCGGAACCTCCTACGGCGCCCCGACCCCCGGTGAGGTCGAGCTGGCCGAGCTGATCGTCGAGCGCACCCCCGTCGAGAAGGTCCGCCTGGTCAACTCCGGGACCGAGGCCACCATGTCCGCGATCCGCCTCGCGCGCGGGTTCACCGGGCGCAGCAAGATCGTCAAGTTCGCGGGCAACTACCACGGCCACGTCGACGCCCTCCTGGCCGCCGCCGGTTCGGGCCTGGCCACCTTCGCCCTGCCGGACTCCCCGGGCGTCACCGGGGCCAGCGCCGCCGACACCCTGGTGCTGCCCTACAACGACGTCGAGGCCGTGGAGCGCGCCTTCGCCGAGCACGGTGACGAGATCGCCTGCGTGATCGCCGAGGCCTGCCCCGCCAACATGGGCGTCGTCCCGCCCAGGGCCGGGTTCAACGCCCGCCTCAAGGAGATCGCGCACGCCCACGGCGCCCTGCTGGTCCTCGACGAGGTCCTCACCGGCTTCCGGGTCAGTGCCTCCGGCTGGTTCGGCCTGGAGGGTGTGGCCCCCGACCTCATGACGTTCGGCAAGGTCATGGGCGGTGGCCTTCCCGCCGCGGCGTTCGGCGGCCGCGCCGAGATCATGGACCGCCTCGCCCCGAACGGCCCCGTGTACCAGGCGGGCACGCTCTCCGGGAACCCGCTGGCCACGGCTGCTGGACTGGCCACCCTGCGCGGTGCGACCCCCGAGGTCTACGCGCACATCGACCGGGTCTCCGCCCAGGTGGAGAGCGAGATCTCCAAGGCGCTCAGCGCGGAGGGCGTCACCCACCGCATCCAGGGCGGCGGCAACCTGTTCACGGTCTTCTTCACCGACCGAGAGGTCACGGACTTCGACAGCGCCCGCACGACGGACACCAGGGTGTTCGCCGCGTTCTTCCACTCCATGCTCGAACAGGGCGTCTACCTGCCGCCCGCCGCCTTCGAAGCGTGGTTCTTCTCCTCCGCGCACGACGAGGCCGCCGTCGACAGGGTGGTCGAGGCCCTGCCCGCGGCCGCCCGGGCCGCGGCACAGGCCCAGTCCCAGGGCTGACCCGACCCGCTTCCCGGAAGGAAGTACCTCCACGATGACCACCACCACCGTCGTCCACCTGCTCCGGCACGGAGAGGTGTACAACCCCGAGAAGGTCCTGTACGGCAGACTCCCCGACTACCACCTGAGTGACCGGGGACAGCGGATGGCGGAGATGGCCTCCGACTGGTTCGAGGGCCACGACATCGCCGCCCTGTACTCGTCGCCGCTGGACCGCACCCAGGAGACCTCCGTCCCCCTCCAGAAGGCGTTCGACCTTCCGGTGACCCTGGACGACCGGTTGGTCGAGGCGGCCAACAAGTTCGAGGGGATGTCGCTGTCCTCCAAGTCGGCGCGCGACCCCCAGGTGCTCAAGCGCTTGTACAACCCCTTCCGGCCCTCGTGGGGCGAGCCTTACCAGGACATCGTCAACCGCATGGTCGAGGTCATCAAGGTCGTCCGTCGGGCCGCCTGGGGGCGCGAGGCCGTGTGTGTCAGCCACCAGCTGCCGATCTGGATGGCCCGTCGCGCGGCCGAGGGCAGGCGCCTGTGGCACCGACCCGACCTGCGGGAATGTAACCTCGCCAGTGTCACGTCGCTGACCTTCGCGGATCAGCGACTGGCCAGTGTCAGCTATGCCGAACCGGCCGCCGTGCTCTACGGTGACGGTCCGTCCGTCCCGGGGGCGTGATCCGCCCGGGTTGCCCTTAGCGGTAAGCTGGGCCCACGGGTGCGGTAGACGTGTGTACAAGTGACCGTCGTCCTCCCCGGGGCCCGCCCCGGTCGCACCGGCCACCCGCGCTCAGCGCGCGTGTGCCCGGGCGAGCCCAGCAACCGCATCCGAGCCAGCAGGTGTTCGTCACCAGTGGTTCGGCATGTCCGTACTCACTCGTCAGCGAGAAGGTGATCCCATGGGTTCCGTCATCAAGAAGCGCCGCAAGCGGATGGCGAAGAAGAAGCACCGCAAGCTGCTCAAGCGCACGCGTGTGGCGCGTCGCAACAAGAAGTAGGAGCTTTCGCGACGTAGGTTGTCTCTCCGCGGGCGCGGGCGGGCCGCTGGCACGCCCCGGACGCGGAGACACTTCACTTCCCTTGCCCGGCGTCAGCCGGGGCAACGGAATTTTCCGGGTGCACCACTGTTGTGAATCACAGGTCACCTTCACCGGGTCGCCTCCGTCGGGGTGAGCGGTACGTGGCCCATCCGGACCACCGCCGTCTCCTTCCAAGGAACGTGTCTCCATGGCTCGTGTCGTACTCGTCACCGGGGTCTCCAGCCCCCTCGCGGCCGGGGTCGCCCAGACCCTGAGCCAGGGGCCCGGTGTGCACCGGGTGATCGGGGCCGACTCCGCCCCTCCACCGAGAGGCACCACCGGGGTCGAGTACCAGCACGTCGACCTGCACGACGGCAGCCTGGACCGCATCGTCGCCGAGTCCGGCGCCGACCTGGTCCTGCACCTGGGCCTGGACACCACGAACGACCCCAACCGGGAGGACAACCTCCTGGGCACCATGCGGGTCCTCGGTGCAGCCCAGCGCTCCTCCACCGTTCGTCGGCTGGTGGTGCGCTCCAGCGCCACCCTCGACGCCGACGACGCGGCCGAGGTCGAACGCCACACGCGCGGCCTCCAGCGCCGCCGCCCGGACCTGTCCGTGGCCGTCCTGAGGTTCGCGAACCTCATCGGTCCCTCCGTGGACACCCCACTCACCCGTTACATGGACTCCCGTGTCGTGCCCACCGTGATGGGCCGCGACCCGCGCGTGCAGTTCCTGCACGAGGACGACGGGGCCGAGGCGCTCGTGCGCATGGCGCTCAGCGACCGGACCGGGTTCTTCGACGTCTCCGGGGCCGACGCGGTCCCGCTCTCCCACTGCCTTCGCCGTATCGGCGGTCGGCGCCTCCCGGTGCCCGCACGCGGCCTCAGAGTGCTGCGCGGAGTGGCCAGGCACGGACGGATCGACTACGCCAGCTCCAGCGGCGCCCGCGCGGTGCGTGAGGGACTGAGCGCTTCGGCGCTGGACCCCGCGCCGCTCAGCCGCGCCCTGGACTGGGCACCGTCCTACAGCTCCGTCGAGGCCTTCGAGTCCTACGCGCACAGCCGGGGCGGCTCGCCTCGGGGCTCCGGGCTCCGTCCGGTGCACGTCCTGGCCCTGGCCCGCGCGACCCTGGGCCGGTAGTCACCGCCCCGTCGGGCCTCAGCAGTCGCGCATCTCGTCCGCCCAGGCGCGCAGTCCGGCGGCGAACCCCTGTCTGTCCCGTTCCGGCAGGCGTTCCATCGCGCGCCGCAGAGGCGCCGCCCGCGCCGCCACCAGTGACTCCACAGAGGGCCGGTAGTCGTCGGCCAGGCTCAGCAGAGTGCGTCTGCGGTTGTCCGGGTCCTCCTCCGCCACCACGAGTCCGGCGCGTCTGAGGTCTCCGGCCAGCTCACTGGTGGTCGGCAGGGACACCGCCATCCGCCTGGCCAGTTCGCTCACGCCGATCGACGGCACCACCGCCAGTTGCCCGAGCACTCCGCCGTGGCGCGCGGTCAGTCCGTGCAGGGAGAACACCTCCGCGATGTCGGCGGGCATGTCCACCCGCGCTCGGCGGAAGTAGACCTCCAACTGCGGAACGACGCCCAGCTCCGCCAGGAGTGCGCGGTCCCGTTCGTCCGGGGACTCCGGTGCCCTGTCTTCAGTCATGTCTACGATCATATGATTTGTCTTCCCGAACTGTTGGGGAAGGCAAAGCTTCGGGGATAGAGTCGTTCGTACGGACGGTGAGGGGGCCTCCACGCCCCGCGACGGAGGAGGCGCACGCCATGCCCAGGAACAGCCCGGAGTCGGACCGGACCGGTTTCCTCGAACCCCACCCGTACGGCTACGTGTACGTGGGCGCACGGGTGGCCCCGCCCGCACGGGGCCCCTTCGTGTGGCGCGACGAGGAGAGGGAACGCACCCTGGCGAGGTTCCGGGTGCTGGCCGACGAACTGGAGGAGCTGCCCTCGGTGGTCGCGACCACGGTGTACGAGGCGGTGCTCATGCCGCCGCTGGAGGGCGGACCCGGCTACGACGTCGTCCTGCTCGTCGCCGTGACCTCACCCGACGACGTGGCGGACGTGCTGGACTCCGACGCCTACCGCCAACTCGACGGCGAGCTCCTGATGACCGCCCGCAACACGCGGCGCATCGGTGAGACCGGCGACGACCCCTCGGCCACGTACCTGCTCAACCACTTCACCGCCCCCGACCCCGAACGCGCGGTCGAGGTGTGGGAGGAGCTGGCCCACTGGTACGTCGACAGGGTGGGGGTGGACAACTCCACGCTGCTCCAGCCCCTGGACGAGGCGCCCTACACGCTCGTGAACCACGTGCGCCTGCCCGGCGGTCCGGTGCGCTTCCTGGTCGCCCAGATCACCAGGCCGAGCTTCTTCGGGAGGATCCGCGACGCCCTGCGAGAGGAGCGCATGCGGGCTCTGCCCGTGTTCTATCGGCGACGGTGACGGTCGCGGGTGCCGTGGGCGCGTGCGGGTCCCACCGGCGAACCGCGCGTGGTCCCGGGGCCGGGCCCGCTCCTGGAGTGCTCGGAGCAGGTCCTGGAGTGCTCAGCGCAGGCTGAGGGCTCTGCGGTGTCTGACGGCACGCACGGCCACGGCTCCGGCCACAGCGCCCGCCACAGCGGCGGGCAGGGCCACCTTCAGGGCTGCCCGGTGTCTGCGGAAGTCGTGCACCGGCCATTCGTGGGTGCGCGCGTAGCGGCGAAGGTCCCCGTCCGGGTTGACCGCGTGCGGGTCGCCGACCAACGACAGCAGGGGCAGGTCGTTCGAGGAGTCGCTGTAGGCCGAACAGGCCGACAGGTCCCACCCCTCCCTCCGCGCCAGCGCGCGCACCGCCACGGCCTTGGCCGGACCGTGCATGAGGTCGCCGTTGAGCCGCCCCGTGTACACACCGTCGACGCACTCCGCCTCGGTGCCCAGCGCGCCGGTCAGCCCCAGGCGGCGGCGGATGATCTGTGCCAGCTCCACCGGGGTCGCGGTGACCAGCCACACCGGTCGGCCCGCGTCCAGGTGCTCCTGCACGAGTGCCCGGGTGCCCTCCCAGATGCGGTCGGCCATGGTGTCGTCGTAGATCTCCTCGCACAGCGCGACCAGGTCGTCGACGCCGTGTCCGGCGACGAAGGCCAGGGCGGCCTCGCGCGCGGCGTTGATGTGCTCCGGCTGCTCGCTGCCGGTCACCCGGAACACCGTCTGTCCCCACGCGAACCGCATCAGGTCCCTGGTGGTGAAGAGGTCCCGGGAGGCCAGTCCGCGGGCGAAGTGGTAGATCGACGCGCCTCGCATGAGCGTGTTGTCCACGTCGAAGAAAGCGGCTCCGGGGCCGACCGGTTTCGGGGAAACGGCGTCGTGTGACACGGTTCTCTCCTGGCTGTGGTGGGGGAGGCAGCCCTCCGGATGTCCGGGGTGGCGCTTCCCCGCGTACTGCGAGCTTATGACCACCCACGGGTGCCATGCCGCGACAGGGCGAGAGCGCCAAACCTGGTGATGAAGATCACAGTGTCAAACACGGTTTCGGCCTCCACTCTGCGGGATCTTCCCGGTCGGCTTCCCGCTAATAGTGCACGCGGTGCACATCCACCCTTTGCGGTGCAGCATCATGGTCGGGATGGTCACGGTAGGACTGACATTCATCAGCGCGTTGGTGGGCTGGAGCGCCACCGCCGCGCTGACCGCGTATGCCCAACGCCGTCCCAGTGTCTCCGCGATCGCATGGCTGATCGCGTCCCTGGCGGTCACCGTCGGCCTCAGCGCCGCGGTCATCGGGGTGCTCTTCGACTTCGGGCAGCTCACCTTCCGACTGCTGCACATCGGCGTCAGCCTCCTGGGTCCGCTCTACGCGGCCTGGGGCGCCATGGAGTTCGCGGTCCGTTCACCCAACGGTCTCTTCACCACGCGCCTCTTCGTCACCGCCCTGACCATCGTTCCCCTGGTGGTGCTCAGCGTCGACCGCATCAGCGGCCGGTTCGACGCGGCCTTCCCCCCGCTGGGAGACCACTACGACCTCATCCCTCGCTCGCTCACCAACGGCGTGCAGGGCTTCGTCGCCGTCCTCCTCGTCATCGCGATCGTCGCCGTCGTGCGGCGCGGGACCCGCGGCCCCGGACGGACCGACCTGGCGGTGCTGGGTCTGGTCGCGCTCTCCGTGCTCCTCGCCGTCGTGGTCGGACGCCTGGGGCTGGGCGCCCTCGGCCCGCTGCTGGTCCTCGGCGCGGTCTCCTCCCTCTGGGGCGCCGGGGCGCTGGCCGCCAAGCCGCGCCGCGACCCCTATGACGACGGGTACGACGACTACTTCGACGACGAGTACGACGACGAAGACGAACTCGACGACGAGCCCCAGGAGGAGCCCGTGCGCCGCAAGCGCCGCAACGCCGAGAACTACGACGACCTCTACGAGGGCGCGCCCGCCGCGGCGCCCAGCAAGGTCCGCGGCGTCATCACCATCTACACGCTCGCCGACGGCGAGGGCGGCGGGTTCGACCAGCTCGCCAACGCCGTCGTGGCCGAGGTCTCCAAGCGCGAGCCGGACACCCTGCTGTTCGCTTCGCACACCGTGCCCAGCGCTCCCCTCCAGCGGATCGTCTACGCGATCTACCGCGACGAGCTGGCCCAGGAGGAGCACGAGCAGCAGCCGCACGTCATGGAGTTCACACGCCGCCTCTCCGGGCACGTGGTGGCCACCAACGTGATCGAGCTCTCCCTCTCCGGTGCGGCTGCCACGGACGGCCTCGCCGCCATGCTGATGCCCCGCTGACCAGGCACTTCGTGCCCCAGAAAGTCCCTCCGGCGTGGGTCGGAGGGACGCCGTACCGCCCGTGACCACGCCCCCGGCGCAACCAATTCCGGGCGCCCCGCGTCTCATCCCGGGTGAAGTACCCTTCCCTACAGGTTTTTCATGACCGGCGCCCGTCGGGTGCCGATGGCGTGTGACCGAGACCGGCCGGATGACCCAGCCGAGAGCCGCGCCGGAGCGAAAGAAAGTTGCTGGGAGCCCCGATGCGCAAGTTCCTTGTCGTCTTCCTGATCCTTCTCGCCGCCCTCGTAGTGGTGGCTGACGTGGGAGCGCGTTCGTTCGCGCAGAACACCCTGGCCGAGCGCCTGGCACAGCAGATGGAGATGTCCGACGAACCGGACGTGTCCATCGAGGGCTGGGCCTTCCTGCCCCAGGTGGTCAGCGGTACCTACACCGAGGTCAACATCCAGGCCGACAGCGCCACGATGGGCGGTGTGACGGTCGAGCAGATCGAGGCCACCGCCTCCGACGTCGACGCGCCGCTGAGCGACCTCATGGACCAGCCCACCGTGACCGCCGGCCAGGTGGACGGTTCCTTCGTGGTGCCCTACGCCTACTTCAACCCGTACCTGCCCGAGGGCATGACCATCACGACCGAGAACGGTGAGCCGCGCATCAACGGCGAGCTGGCCGTCCCCGAGATGGGCCGGAGCGTCTCGGTCTCCAGCGGTGGCGAGTTCTCCGTCGACGGGGACACCCTGTACGTGACCCCGGTCGGCATCGAGGTGGCGGACGTCCCCGTCAACGTCGACGCCATGGTCTCGAACATGCTGACCTTCAGCGCCCAGGTGCCCGAGCTGCCCTTCGGCCTGACCGCCAGGGACATGGAGGCCACCTCGAACGGCCTCAGGATCACCGGTACGGGCAGCGACGTCCCGCTGATGGGCTCCGAGGCCGTCTGATGGCCTCGGCGGTGGAGACGCTCGGCCCCGACCTGCTCGGTGCCGAGCTGGGCGCGCGGGCCACGCTCGTGCAGTTCTCCAGCGCCTTCTGCCAGCCCTGCCGCGCCACCCGCCGTGTCCTGGAGGACGTGGCGGGCATGGTCGAGGGGGTGGCGCACGTGGAGGTCGACGCCGAGTCCCGGCTTGACCTCGTGCGTCGGCTGGAGGTCCAGGGGACCCCGACGGTGTTCGTGCTCGACGCGGACGGCCGGGTGGTTCGAAGGGCCGGAGGCCAGCCCCGCAAGGCCGACGTGATCGCCGCCCTCGGCGAGGCCGTGCGCTGACGACGTCCGACAATCCGGCGATTCCACGGCCCCCGTCCCACATGCTGGGACGGTCGTCCTGTGATCCAGGACACCCGTGACAAGATCGCCGTGCGGGCTGTAGCGTCTAGGACGTGACTTCCTTGACGAGCGCGTATCTGACGAAGCGACGAGCGGTGGACTTCTGCCGCGTCGCTGCCGCGCTCTGTCCGTGTCCCTAGGGCGGACGGGCCACTTCCGAGCCCCCGCTCGCTCCGTGCGACCGGCACCCCCTCTCGAGCACACGTGGAGACGACGGCCTTCGTCCGTCGTCACTCCCGGAACCCGACGAACCCGCGGCGGATCTCTCCTCCGTCGTTCTCCGTCGGCGACCCCGAGGACACCCGCCACCGTGCCCGGAACGACTCGCCACCGCCGCCGCGACCGCCCTTTCCCACGCGTAACGCCTCTCCTCTCCCTCCCCACCTCCGGAAGACCCGGGGGTCGTCAGGGAAGGGAAGGCCGCCTGAGACCCCTGTTCCGGGCACCGCGCGCCCGGAACGCGACGCACCGACCGCACACGCGACACACAGAAAGCACAGGAGGTTCCTCATGAGCCGCTCCGACGTCCTCGTGGACGCCGAATGGGTGGAGGCTCACCTGGACGACGCCAACGTCGTTCTGGTCGAGGTGGACGAGGACACGTCCGCCTACGACAAGGGCCACATCCCCGGCGCCGTCAAGATCGACTGGAAGACGGACCTCCAGGACCCGGTCCGCCGCGACTTCGTGGACCGCACCGGCTTCGAGAAGCTGCTGTCCGCCAAGGGCATCGGCAACGACGACCAGGTCATCCTGTACGGCGGCAACAACAACTGGTTCGCCGCCTACGCCTACTGGTACTTCAAGCTCTACGGCCACGACAACGTCCGCCTGCTCGACGGCGGCCGCAAGAAGTGGGAGCTCGACTCCCGCGAGCTCGTGGAGGAGGTCCCGGAGCGGGCCGCCACCGACTACCAGGCCAAGGAGCAGGACTCCTCGATCCGCGCCTTCCGTGACGAGGTCGTCGAGGCCATCGGCACCAAGGACCTGGTCGACGTCCGCTCGCCCGACGAGTTCACGGGCAAGCTGCTGGCCCCCGCGCACCTGCCGCAGGAGACCTCGCAGCGTCCGGGCCACATCCCGACCGCGCGCAACATCCCGTGGGCCAAGACGGCCAACGAGGACGGCACCTTCAAGACCGCCGAAGAGCTGCGCGAGCTCTACACCGATGCCGGGGTGGACCTCGACAAGGACATCATCGCCTACTGCCGTATCGGCGAGCGCTCCTCGCACACCTGGTTCGCCCTGCACGAGATCGTCGGGCTGGAGAACGTCAAGAACTACGACGGCTCGTGGACCGAGTACGGCTCCCTCGTGGGCGTTCCGGTCGAGCTCGGAGAGGCTGAGGCCAAGTGAGTGACAGCTGCGGAGCACCCGAGGGAGGCGTGGCCCTGGCCGACGTCGACGCGGGCAACCAGGCGGTCATCCAGGGCACGGTGACCCGTGACGGTCAGCCCCTGCGCGGCGCCTACGCGCGTCTGCTGAACTCCTCCGACGACTTCGTCGGGGAGGTCGCCACCGGGGACGAGGGCACCTTCCGCTTCTTCGCCGCCGACGGCGAGTGGAAGCTGCGGGTCCTGGCCTCCCAGGGCTTCACCGGGGAGTTCCGTGTGACGGCCGAGGTCGGCAAGGTCATCGACGTTCAGGTCGAGGCCTGACACCAGTACCACCCGCGCGCGGCGCCCGTGCCGGACGAATCGCTCCGTCCGACACCGGCGCCGCGCCGTTTCGTGTGTCCTCAGCGCTCGCGGGGCGCCGCTTGCTGCGGAGGCTCGCCGACGGGACCGTCGTACTGCGAGGCCAGGTCCCGGTTGGTCTCCAGCGCCCGCTCCGCCCGGTCGAGCACGCTCCGGCGGTAGAGGGGCGCGGTCGTGGCGAGGGTGAACAGGACGAGCCCCAACCACAGGATGTGAGGGGCGTGCCCGGAGTACGCCTGGCCGACCGCGAAGAGGCCGATCCCCATCGCGGCCAGGCTCGCGCCCGTGACCTGCCAGGGGTTCTCGAACTGCCGCACACGGTGCTCGGCCACCCTCACCGTGAGGTGGGCCAGTTCGGGGTCGGGGGCGGTCGCTCCGTCGCGCAGGTAGGGGCGGACCCGGCTCGTCTCCGCGCTCCCAGGGGCACTGAGCCACCGGGCCCGTTCGCTCCAGCCGTACCGCCCCCGCCGCCGGTTCCAGAGCACGGCCAGGATCAGGTGGACCAGACCGGCGGTCTGGAGTAGGAGCGCGATCGGCTGCAGGACGAAGGCGGAGAACTGGGGGTCGGACATGGGGGACTCCTCGTCATCCGGACCCGCGCGCCCGGGAGCACCTGGGCGGGGCGTGTGACGGGGGATGGGGGAGGGAGGCCCAGGCGACCGCGCCCCGGGGGGTTTCCCGAGCGCGCGCTCGCACCCATTATGTCGGCCCCTTTTCTCGGGGCCTCGGGGTCCCGTCGAGCTCGGCGGCCAGGGCCTGGTTGACCTTCAGCGCGTGTTCGGTTCGCTCCCGCCGTCTCAGGGCGCCCCGTGCGCCCAGCGCACCCAAGCCCACGGTGAACCCCGCGAGCAGCGCCAGGGTCACGAGGATGACGGGCGGTCCGACTCCCAGGGTGAGGAGTTGGGAGAGGACCAGCTGGAGCTGAGCCAGGAGGAGCAGGACCCCGCCGCGTGACCGCCACGGGTTCTCGGTCGTCCCGAGTTCCCGCTCCGCGAGCAGGACGACCACGTGCGCCGTGGCGGGATCGTCGGCGGCGCGTCCCTCCCGCACCAACCGGGCCGCTCGGGTCCGGGTCGGGGAGAAGGGCGTTCCGAACCGAGTCAGCTCGGGGTCGACGAGCGGCGGCTCCGCCGCCTCGCCGTGTTCGCGTCGCCATCGGCGTGAGCGGACCAGGGTGAACAGGAACGCTGACAGGAAGACCAGGGCGAGGACCAGCAGTCCCACCCGCACCATCAGTTCCGGCACGTCCAATCGCCTCCTCGTGCCTGGGGTCAGTAGGGCCTGCGGAGCTGGTCCCAGCCGGTCGCGGGCTCCGGGGGCGGGGCCCACGCGGCCAGGTCCGCGTTGGCTTCGATCGCCTGTCGGGAGCGGCACAGGACCCGGCGCCGTCTCAGCACGAAGACCAGGGCCAGGAGCGCCAGCACGGGCAGGAAGGCGGCCAGGACGCCCGGGGACGCGGCGCCGCTCCACACCGTTCGTCCCAGACTCAGAGCCATCCACGCCAGGTACAGGAGAAATCCGTACGCGGCCCACGGGTTCTCCCACACCCGCAGGAGCTCCCGTGCGGAGGCCACCGTCAGCCGACTCAGTTCGGGGCCGGGGGCGGTCTCGCCGGAGCGCAGGTACGGGGCGACCCGACCGCGCTCCTCACGGGTGGGGGCCTCGGCGGCCGACGCCCCTCCGGTCGGTCCGCGGTACCGCCGGTTCCATCTGAAAGCCATGAACAGGCAGGTGACGAGGGCGGCGAGGATCAGGGCCGCGGCCAAGGGGAACACGGGGGAGGACGGAGCTGCGAGGAGGATCTGTTCCGGGATGGGGGTCACTCCTTTGGAACGGACTCGATCTCTGGTTCCTCTGTCCCTTGTTCCATGCCCCGCCGAGGGCTCGGAAACATCGGACCCGCGCCCAAGGCGGGTCCGGACCTTCGGATGGCGGGTTTTCCCCAGGCCCGGGACGGGGGCTGGAAAGCGGTGGACGGCCCTGCTTGACTGAAGATCACGGTTCGTGTCCTGCGGAGGGTCCGGACGCCCCCGGCGCCCGCTCCCCGGCGGGACGCGGCCCGTGGCAAGCACGCCGGGCGCGGGCCCCCAGCCCCGACCTCCGACCCCCTGGCCGGACCCCGCGTGAAGGTATTCCGGTGGTACTCCCCCCGCCGGTCAGGAGGTGTTCGGACGGTGCCCACAGCACGGTCGTCAGCGGCCGCGGCCAGCACGCGAGGCGAGGCGGGACGCACCTACCTCGGTTGGCGGCACAGAGTCGTGCTGCCGCCGCCGGGACCGGCCCCTCGCCGTCCCGCGCCCTCGGACGCCCGGACGCTGAGCCGGGAGTGGGTCGCCGGGCAGCTCGACAGTGAGGCCCAGACCAACCGGCCGCTCTACTTCGCCCTGGGTGGGCTGGGGTTGTTCGCCCTGCTCTGCCCACTGCTGTGGACCCTGAGGATCCTCCCCGGGAGCCTGGCCCTGGGCGGCGTGTGCGCCTGCGCGGCGATCGCGGCGCCGGTGGTCTTCGCGCTGCTCCAGAGCAGGCAGGTGATGGCCACCCGGCTCGAACGCGCCGAGGCGCGTCTGGCCGAGGAACGGGCCGAACGGGAGCGGGCCCTGCACGAGCAGCAGCGCGAACACGCGCGCCGGTACACCGAGTGGCAGGCCGCCGCGCGCGCCTTCGAGGCCCAGCCCCGCTGGTACGGCGTGACGGTGCCCGCGGGGGTCTCGTCGGTGCTCGTGGTCGGCGGCCGGGAGGCGGGCTGGTCCGCGCTGCTCACCACGATCGGGATCTCCCGGCTCCGCGAGGGCGGCGACCTCACCGTCGTGGACCTCACCGGGCGCTCCGTCACCAGCGAGCTGGTCCGGCTGGCCCGGCGCTGCGCCGTGGGGCCCCGTCGCTGGGTGCTCCCGGCCGACCTGCCACGGATGACCCTGGGCACCAACCTGGACGCCGGACAGCGGGCCCGCATCCTCTCGGCGGCGGCCGCGGCCTCCGGGAGGTTGGAGGACGCGGACGCCGACGAGACCCTGCTGCTGCGCCTGCTGGAGGTGCTCGGCCCGGGCGTGGGCGTCGCCCGACTCATCGGCGGACTGCGCGCCCTGGTCACCCCCGAGGACGACACGGCCGAGGACGACCCCGCCCTGGCCCTGCTCACGGAGGCGGAGCGCGCTCGGGTGCGGGAGCGGTGCGCGGACGACCCCGGGATACGCGAACGGGCGTGGACGCTGGAGAACCGGCTCAGCCCCTTCGAGGCCGTGGGCACCCGGGCCGACGACGGAGCCTACGCCCAGGTCAAGATCATCTCCACGGACCGGGCCTCGGGCGAGGGCGCGGCCAGGGTCTACGGGACCTACGCCGTGGCCGCGCTCAGTGAACTGCTGGAGGCCCGCGCCCCCGAACCCGCCACCGGCGGACGGCGTCCCGGTGCCCGGTCGCGGCGGACGCGCAGCGTGGTGGTCTGCGGCGCGGAGACCCTCCCGAAGGACGAGGTGGAACAGGTCCTGGCGGCGGCGTCCGAGGGGGACGTGGAGGTGGTCCTGCTGTTCCGCACCGCCGTCCCCGCGGCTCTCGAACGTTTCTCCGACCCGGCCTGCCTGCCGGTGGTGATGGGCCTGGACGACGACGCCGAGGAGGTCGCGAGAGCGGTGGAGGCGGCGGTCTCCGTCGCGGCCGACCCGCGCGACCTGGAGGTGCACCGGCTCACCGAGGTGATCGGTGCGGCGGTGGGCGGCACGGTGCTCGAACCGTCCGAGGACGACGAGGAGGACGACGATCTCCTGTTCCCCTCACCGCACACCGAGTCCGGTGCGCTGATCCGCAACGCCGCCGCTTCGATCGTCCCCCTCGACCTGGTCCGCCATGTGAGATCGACCACGGCGTGGGGCCGGGTCACCAGCCAGGCCGCCGAGATCGACACCCCGGCACCCACAGACGAGGAGCAGGGGCCGGGTGCGCGCTCCCTCGGCCTGGACGCGCGAGCCCTTCGAGGGCTGCCGTCCACCGCAGCCCTCGTCCTGACCCCGGGCGGGCCGATCCTCGCCGACACCAACCCGGGTATCCTCACCCTGTCCACGGCCACCCTGGCTACGGTGGACGACACCCGGAACACCGGTACCAGCGGGAACGTTGGGTCGAGTGGTGGCACCGGAGCCACCACCAGAGCACCGGCGTCCCGGGGCGGCACAGGGAACGGCGGGCTCCGAAGGGCGCACGCGGGCCGTTCCGAACCGTCCGGGGGCACCGCGACACCGGAGGGCGCCGCCGCACCGGACCGCATGGTTCGGGACGACACCCCCGGGGCGACCAGGGGGGACGACGGTCCCAACGCCGCCGAGGCGCTCGGAACCGTGGGCCGCACCGACCCCGAGAAGGTCCCGCCCAACCTCGGGCCGCCGCCCGAGCGTCTGGACTGGCGGGTCTGAGGTTCGGTGGACAATAAGCTTGGCCCGACACATCGCCCGCCGCCGAAGCGCGTTCGTGCGGGTGATCTACCGATCGTGGAGATTTGATGAGCGAGCTTCCCTTGCGCGCCCAACTGGCCTCGGTACTTGGCAGGAGCGCAGCGAGCCTGTCCAGGGCCACCGGACGCGGAGACGGCTCCGTCATCGGTGGGCGCGTCGCCCTCAAGGTCGAACCCGACCTGCTCGCCAAGCTCGCCCAGGGCCGTCGCCTGGCCCTGATCAGTGCCACCAACGGCAAGACGACCACCACCCGGCTCATCGCGCAGGCCCTGCGCGAGTTCGGTGACGTGGCGACCAACGAGTACGGCGCGAACATGCCCACCGGGCACATCACCGCCCTGTCCGACAACAAGTCGGCGGTCAACGGTGTGCTGGAGGTGGACGAGAAGTACCTCCCGCAGGTGCTCAAGGCCACCAACCCCTCCTTCGTGGTCCTGATGAACCTGAGCCGCGACCAGATGGACCGCGCCTCGGAGATCAACCTGCTCGCGAAGAAGTGGCGGACCGCCCTCGCGCAGACCGACACCCACGTCATCGCCAACGCCGACGACCCGTTGGTGGCCTGGGCGGGGCTCGGCGCCCCCAACGCCACCTGGGTGTCGGCCGGTCAGCGCTGGAAGGAGGACTCCTGGTGCTGCCCCGAGTGCGGCGGCCACCTCAAGCGCGAGACCGACCCGCACTGGGAGTGCCCCGAGTGCGGCCTGGCCCGTCCCAGCGCCACGTGGGCAGTGGACAACGACAACGACGTGCTGGTCGCCCCCGACGGTCAGCAGATCAAGCTCCGGATGAACCTGCCCGGCGACGCGAACCGGGCCAACGCCGCGATCGCCGCTGCCACGGCCGCCGGTTACGGCATGCACCCCGAGCGCACCATCGAGCGGCTGCGCGAGGTTACCTCGGTGGCCGGGCGCTACACCTCGGTGGTCACCATGGGCGTCGAGGTCCGCCTCCTGCTCTCCAAGAACCCGGCCGGATGGCTGGAGTCCTTCGCGGTCCTGGACCCGCCCCGCGTCCCCGTGATCCTCGCGGTGAACGCCCAGATCCCCGACGGCAAGGACACCTCCTGGCTCTGGGACGTGGACTACACGGTGCTGCGCGACCGGAGGGTGTTCGTCATGGGCGAGCGCCGCACCGACCTCGCGCTGCGCCTGGAGACCGACGAGGTGCCCTTCGAGGTCGCCGACCGCGTGGACGAGGTGCTGGCCAAGCTCAAGGCCGAGCGCCCCGACATCACCAAGGTCGACGTCATCGCCAACTACACAGCCTTCCAGCAGATCCGCACGGCGTACGGCCGCGTCCAGTAGGAGACACACACCCATGTCGAACACCAGCAGCGCCCTGCGGATCGTGTGGATCTACCCCGACCTGCTCAGCACCTACGGGGACCAGGGCAACGTCCTCATCCTCAAGCGCCGCGCGGAACTGCGCGGCATCCCCACCGAGATCGTGCACGTCCACTCCAGCGACTCGGTGCCCGAGCAGGGAGACATCTACCTGCTCGGCGGCGGCGAGGACCGGCCGCAGATCCTGGCCGCCGACCGGCTCCGCGCCGACGGAGGCCTGGCCCGGGCCGCCGCGCGCGGCGCGTGCGTGTTCGCGGTCTGCGCGGGCTACCAGATCATCGGTGAGAGCTACGGCGACGACGAGGCCAACCCGCTTCCGGGCGTGGGCATCCTCGACATCCGCAGCACCCGCGGCCAGACCCGCGCGGTGGGCGAGATCGTCGCGGACGTCGAGCCTGCCCTGGGAGTCGGCCGGATCACCGGTTTCGAGAACCACCAGGGGCGCACCGCGATCGGCCCGCAGGCCCGTCCGCTGTCCACCACGGTGAAGGGCATCGGCAACGACGACCACACCGAGGGTGCCTACCAGGGCCAGATCCTGGGCACCTACCTGCACGGCCCGGCCCTGCCGCGCAACCCGCAGCTGGCCGACCTGCTGCTGCGCTGGCGCGTGGGTCAGTTGAACCCGCTTCCCCCGGCCTGGGGCGAGCGCCTGCACGACGAGCGTCTGGCCGCCGCCCTGCGCTAGGGCGCCTCGCGCACCGCGGCACCGGCGTACCGGTGCGAAACGACCGGGCCCGGTGGGACTTCCCACCGGGCCCGGCCGCTTGTGTAAGGAATGAATCGCAAGGTCACCGCCTTGTCACCCGACATGAAGGCAATAGCACTACAGCAGTACGGTTCCGCCGACGACCTCGCCCTGGTGGATCTGCCCGATCCCAAGGTGGCCCCGGGGGAGGTCCTGATCCGCGTGCGCGCGGCCGGGGTGAACCCCGTGGACTGGAAGCTCGCCACCGGTGGTCTGGATCCCGTGATGGAGGCGGGCTTCCCGCTCATCCCGGGGTGGGACGTGGCCGGTGTCGTCGAGGCCGTCGGGTTCGACGCGGGGGAGTACGCGGTCGGCGACGAGGTCTACGGGTACGTCCGCAAGGACTGGGCCAAGAACGGCACCTACGCCGAGCTGGTCTCCGCGAGCGTGCGACTGATCGCGCCCAAGCCCGCCACGCTGAGTTGGCAGGAGGCGGCGGGGGTGCCCCTCGCGGGCCTCACGGCCCTGCAGTCCCTCAAGCGCGTCTCGGCGGGTTCCGGTGACACGGTGCTGGTGCACGCCGCCGCGGGCGGCGTGGGCGCGTTCGCCGTGCAGATCGCGGTCGCGCTGGGCGCGAGGGTCATCGGTACGGCGAGCGAGCGCAACCACGACCACCTCCGAGCGCTGGGCGCCGAGCCGGTCACCTACGGCGACGGTCTCACCGAGCGGGTTCGGGCACTGGCCCCCGAGGGCGTGGACGCGGTCCTCGACTTCGTCGGCGGCGGGGTGGCCGCGCTTCCGGTCACCGAGAACCCGGAGAGGGTGGTCTCGATCGCCGACCACGAGGTCCTCGCGACCGGTGGGCAGTACGTGTGGGTCCGGCCCGACCACGATGACCTGGTCGAACTCTCCGGTCTGGCGGACCGGGGCGTGCTGAGCGTGCACATCGACAGGGAGTTCCCGTTGGCGGAGGCGGCCGAGGCCTGGCGCCTGAACCAGACCGGTCGCACGCGGGGCAAGATCGTCCTCACGGTCTGACGCCCCGAGTTCGCGAGGGCGCCCCGGCGACGCGGGCGACGGCACCGTGGGAGGCATCGAGGCCCGCGTGATCGGTGCCGGGCTCTGCGGTGAGCGTCGCCGGGGCGCACGTCGCGTCCGTCGTCGGGTCACACCTTTCCCGACCGTGGTCGGGGCGTCCGGGCGCCCAGGCGTCCGGGTGCTCGGGGCGCTCCGGGGTGTGGGTGAGAAGGGCGAGAAGGGTGGTCACACCCGGGTTGGGGAGCCACCCCAGGTGGGACAGGACCCACTCGGAGGCGTCACCGAGGACGCCGTGTCGTCCTCGGGGTGACCGGGACGAGCAGTCCGCCGATGAGTCGGGCGACGCCCACGTCCGGGCCGAGCACCTCCAGCAGGCGCACATGTCCACCGTGCCCGTGGCCGTGTCCTGGCACCGCCACCGGGCCCCGCCGCGTGTCCGGGCGGCCTCCAACAGCCGGGAGTGGCCTCCGGCTCAGGCCTGCGGAGCCCTGCCCGCCGGGAACCCTCCGGTGGCCACCGGCCCCCACCGCCGCGGAGTGACGCGCACCAGTGCCTTGCCCTGGCCGCGCATCGCCTGGCGGTACTCCTCCCAGTCGGGGTGCTCCCCGGAGATCACCCGGAAGTACTCCACCAGCGGTTCGACCGCCTCCTTCCCGCTGAGCACCTCGGCGGTCCCGTCGACCTGCACCCAGGGGCCCTCGAAGTCGTCGGAGAGCACGACCACGCTCACCCGCCCCTCGCGCGCCGCGTTACGTGCCTTGGCGCGCTCGGGGTAGGTGGACACCACGATCCGTCCCTGGCCGTCCACTCCGCAGGTGACCGGGGAGGCCTGCGGGGAGCCGTCCCTGCGCTGGGTGATCAGCAGCGCCCTGTGCCGGGGTGTGACGAACTCGATCAGCGCCTCCCGGTCGACGGCGGTGTTGGTGGCGATATTCGGGCTCACGGGGTTCCCCTTCAGCAGCGTCCGGTGGTTCACCACAGTTCACACCCGCCAGGGGAGTCCCTGTCAACGCGACGCGGCCAGGCGGCCTCCGCCAGAGGACATCCGCCCTGTGGGAGCCGTGTGTGGCCGGGAGGCTGTCGTCTCGCACCCGTCGCCGCCCCTGCGTCGCCCGCATCGTCGCGTCCGGTCCGCAGGACCGGGACGACCGGTCGGGGCCGCGCCCCGACCCGACCGGTGACGGCTACCTGGGCTTGCGGCGGAAGTCGTCGAGGTTCGCGTTGGCGCCCGTGTCCGGGTCCACGACGACCTCCTGGCCCGCGGCGATCCCGTCCACGACCACGTCGGCGTCGACCGGGACGGTGCGCTTGACCAGGCCGAGGGCGATCGGGCCCAGTTCGTGGTGACGGGACGACGTCCCGACCCGGCCCACCTTGCGCCCGGCCAGCTCGATGTCACTCCCCAGCTTCGGCAGCCGCTCTACGGTTCCGTCCAGGTGCAGCATCACCAGGCGGCGCGGCGGGCGGCCCAGGTTGTGCACCCGTGCCACCGTCTCCTGGCCGGGGTAGCAGCCCTTCTCCAGGTGAACGGCGGAGCCGATCCAGTCCATCTCGTGCGGGATGGACCGCTCGTCCGAGTCCAGCCCCGGGCGGGCGCGGTGCGCGGCGATCCGGTGGGCCTCGTAGGGCCACATGCCCGCCGGGCGGGCTCCGGCGGCGGTGAGCTTCTCGGTGACGGCCACGAGGTCGCCCGAGGGCACGAACAGGTCGATCTGGTCCTCTGCGTCCCGCTGGACCAGGCCCTCGGCCACGGTCGCCACGCGGGAGCGCTCCGGGCCCAGCACGGTCAGCACGGAGAGCGCGTCGGACCGGTCCTCGACCTCCACCCGCAGCATGAACACCATCGAGTCCAGGAACTCCGCCAGCGCGGGTCCGCCACCGGGTTCGGTGTGGATCCAGGTCGTCTCACCGTCGTCCACCAGGGACAGGTGGTGTCGCAGGTGGCCCCGGGTGTCCAGGACCAGCGACTCGGTGGCGACCCCGGGGGCCAGGTCGCGGGTCAGCTGGCTGGTGATGTCGTTGAGCCAGCTCAGGCGGTCCGGTCCGGTCACGCGCACCACGCCACGGTTGCTCCGGTCCACCCAGGCGCTGGAGCGTTCCATCGCGCGTGCCTCGTGGGAGGGGTCGCCGTAGTGCGCGGCGACGTCGGAGTCGGGGCTGTCGGCGCTCACGGCACCCGGTGTGGTCAGCAACGGCGAAGTCATGGAACCGAGGTTATCCGGCCCGCCAAACACCCCGGAGCACCGCTCTGAACAGGGAATACGGAGCTCCGAAAATCACTTGCCCCACCCCGGCCACGGGACGTACCTTCGGAGCACGCAGGAAAGGAGGTGGTCCGAGAAATGATTCACTCAAGGACTGGCGAGGTGGCCGTCCGCTAGGGCGACGCCGAGCATTCGCTCGACGTCGTTCGTGCGAATACCTGACGGACACCCGAACCCCGGGCTGCCGGATCTGGTCCGACCGGCCCCGCACCCGCGGGACAGAGCCCGGGGTTCGCCCATGCCCTCCTCCGACCACGGTCGGAGCGCGGCCACTGCTACTTGCTTCCGGCCTTCTTGAGCTGCGCCGACATGTACGAGCGCAGGTCGTGCCCGCGCGCGGCCAGGTCCCAGGCGTAGCCCAGGGTGTCCCGGTCCTCGCCGAACAGCCCGTAGAGACGGTGTGAGGCCTGGACCTCAAGTCCCGTGATGGTGTGCACCACCGCGTTGGTGGCCATCTCCACCCGGTTCGCGAACACGTTGCCCAGGTAGGACTCGATGAAGCCCTCGTTGTGAGCGACCAGCACTTCCAGGTGGATGATGTTCTTCTCGTCGTCCTTGGCGTACCGGGCGGTGTCCTCCTCGGACAGCGCGCGCCAGTAACCGGACTCCTCGGTGATGAGCTCTCCGAGCGTCCCGTCGGCCTTCATGCGCCAGGCCCGGCTCCGGTAGTCCAGGTACGGGGAACCGTCCCTGACGGTGAACTCGACCTCCTGTCCGAACTGGAGCTCCTCCTCGTCGGCGTAACCGGCCACGCCGACGCCCTCCCAGCGCCCGAACAGGAACGACAGTTTCTCCAGATCGGGGTGTACCTCAGCATCCATAGCCACCGAGCCTAGGGCATGTTCGGCGAACACCCGGCAGGGGTGCGTTCCGTGCCGTCGAGGAGCCTTGGACTGGACATGCCCAATTGGCCCCGCTTTCCTGGAGAACTGGTAAAGATTGTCAGCAGACGCGGTGTGTCCTTGGGGCTCGGCGCCCGCAGTCGTCCTTGACCTCCGACGCGCTTACTAAGGGGCTGCCTGTGTTCATGGTGATCGGTGTGGCGCTGCTCGCCGTCGCGGTGGTCCTCCTGCCGTTGACCGTCGTCGCCCTGCGCCGCTGGCTGCGACAGCGCGGGCTGGCCCAGCTCCTGCCCGGCGCCCTGGTGCCCCGCAAGGGCCAGCGGGTGACGCTCACCGGTGTCGCCGCCGCCGGGCCCTCCGGTCTCATCGAGTCCGGGCTGGCGGGTTCGGAGTGCGTGTGGCACGGCCACGAGGTGCTGCGCCACTACCGGCCGCTGGTCCGCGACCGGGCCGAGGGCGCGGTCACCGAGCGGGCCTGCGACTCGATCGCCGACTACGGCTCCGACGAGCTGTTCGGGCTGGTCGCCGAGGGACGCACCGGTGCGGCCGAGCGCGTCTACGTCGACCCCGCCGGTGCGGAGCCGCGTGACCCCGAGCTGTGCCTCAAGCGCCTGGTCGGCCGCCCCCAGCCCGGGGTCGCCGCCGCCGCCGACGACCTGCTGCCGCGCGTGCGCGGCCGTATCTCCGGCGTCTTCCGGGGCGAGACGATCGAGTTCGAGTACCGCGAGTGGATCATCCGCCAGGGGGCGCGCGTGCGTGTCAGCGGCGAGGTCGACGTGCGCGACGGCCGCGTGGTGCTGATCGCCTCCGAGGGCGCCCCGCTCACCGTCGAGCACGGCGTGGAGGAGGGCCCTGCCCGCGTCTCGCCCCGCCGCCGTGAGGCCGTCCTGCTCCTGACCGCCTTCGCCCTCTGCGCGATCGCCGGCACGGTCGTCACCGCCGCCGCGTTCTGAGTAGGCTGACCGCATGACTCGTTCCCTGGTGATCAAGGTCACCGCCGGTGAGGACTCCCCGGAGCGCTGCAACCAGGCCTTCACCGTCGCGGCCACGGCGGTCGCCAGCGGCGTGGACGTGTCGCTCTGGCTGACCGGCGAGGCCGCGTGGTTCGCGGTGCCCGGCCGAGCCGAGAAGTTCGACCTCCCCCACGCCGCCCCGCTCCAGGACCTGCTGGCGGCGGTGCTCGCCGCGGGCGGCGTCACGGTCTGCACGCAGTGCGCGGCCCGCAGGGAGCTCACCCAGGACGACCTGCTCGAGGGCGTGCGCATCGCGGGAGCGGCCACCTTCGTGGAGGAGAGCCTCCGGGACGGCGCCCAGGCCCTGGTCTACTGACCCCCGACACGACGGTGCCCGCACCGCCTGGTGGCGGCGCGGGCACGGGAGATCGGGGTTCGGACTACTTCTTGCCCTGGTTGGCCACGGCCTCGATGGCCGACTTCGCGGCCTCCGGGTCGAGGTAGGTGCCGCCCGGGTTGGTGGGCTGGAACTGGTCGTCCAGCTCGTACACCAGCGGGATGCCGGTGGGGATGTTCAGCCCCGCGATGTCGGCGTCGCTGATCCCGTCGAGGTGCTTGACCAGCGCGCGCAGCGAGTTGCCGTGCGCGGTGACCAGGACGGTCCTGCCGGCGGCCAGGTCCGGGACGATGTTGTCGTACCAGTACGGCAGGGCGCGGTCCAGGACGTCCTTCAGGCACTCGGTGCGCGGCAGCAGCTCCGACGGGAGCAGGCCGTAACGCGCGTCCCCGGCCTGCGAGTAGGGGTCGTCGTCGGCGATGGGCGGCGGGGGCGTGTCGTAGGAGCGGCGCCAGACCATGAACTGGTCGTCGCCGTACTCCTCGCGGGTCTGCGCCTTGTCCTTGCCCTGGAGGGCGCCGTAGTGGCGCTCGTTGAGGCGCCAGGACCGCTGGACCGGCAGCCAGTGCAGGTCGGCGGTCTCCAGCGCGAGGTTCGCGGTGCGGATCGCGCGCTTGAGCAGAGAGGTGTGCAGGATGTCCGGGGTCACCCCGGCGGCCTTGAGGAGTTCGCCGCCGCGGCGGGCCTCCTCCTCGCCCTGCGCGGAGAGGTCCACGTCCACCCAGCCGGTGAACAGGCCCTTCGCGTTCCAGACACTCTCGCCGTGTCGAAGCAGTACCAGAGTTCCCATGGGAGCCAGCCTAGCGATGCCGCGCGGGTGACCGCCCACGGCGGGGCCTACTGTTCGGGTTCGGCCAGGTGCGCGAAGGCGCTCAGGTTGCGGGTGTCGTGGCCGCGGGCGGTCCGCCACTTCCACTCCTTGCGGATCGCCGTGGCGAAGCCCAGCTCCAGCGCGGTGTTGAAGTTCTCGTCGGAGTAGGTGAGCACGCAGCCCAGAAGCCGGTCCACCTCGGCGGGGGTCACGCCGCCCAGCGGAAGGCGTCCCCGCACGTACACGTCGCCGACGTCATCGGAGACGAACGCCATCCCGTACATGTCGGAGCTGCGCCGGGTCAGCCACTGGTAGAACCCGGCGTGGTTCTCGTCGGGCTGGCGGCAGAAGAACGAGGTGAGGGTGAGGCTGTGCGGTCCGGCCTCCAGCCACACCATGGTCCTGAGCTTGGCCGTGCCGGGGATCGTCACCAGGAACGACCCCTCACGCGGGCGTTCGACCTCGAGACCGGCCTCGGTGACGGCTTCGTCGATCGCCCTGATGGCGCTCTCGCGCTCTGTTTCCGCTGCCACGTCCTCGCCTCTCGTCACTTCGGTGCGACCCCCCGCGGTCAACGGGCCGCGGCGAGCCGGAGCCCGCGCGGGTTGAGGGTGTCCCGGTACACGTCCAGGAGTTCGTCCACCGTCCGCGACCACCCCAGGGTGGCGGCGTGGCGTGGACCCGCCCCGGCCAGCTTGGCACGCCAGGCCGGTTCGGTGATCATCCGGTGCAGCTCGGCGGCGTAGTGCCGGGGGTCGTGCCCGTCCACGAGGATCCCGGAGACGCCCTCGGAGACCGCCGTGGTCAGGCCGCCGACCCGTGCGGCCAGAACGGGGGTGCCGCAGGCCTGCGACTCCACGGCCACCAGACCGAAGGACTCGGAGTAGGAGGGGACGACGGTCACGGTCGCGGCCCGGTAGTAGTCGGCCAGGCGCGCGCGGTCCTGGGGGGGTTCCATCCGGACCACGTCGGCGACGCCCAGCGATCGCGCGAGGTCGGTGAGCAGCCGTGGTTCGTGTCGGCCGCCCCCGGAGAGTCCCCCGACGACCCCGACCACCAGGCGGGAGCGCAGGGACGGGTCGCGTTCGAGCAGGTCGGCGGCGGCGCGGATGAGCACGTCGGGGGCCTTGAGCCGCTGGACACGGCCCACGAACAGCAGGAGTTCGGCGTCCCGGGGCAGCCCGACCCGCTCCAGGGCCTCCGTGCGTGAGCCGGGGGTGAAGGTCTCCAGGTCGACCCCGGGCGGGATCGTGTTGATCTGCTCGTTCCGGGCACCGTAGAAGCCGGTGAGCTGGCGCGCCTCGTCGTCGGTGTTGGCGATGAGCCGGTCCGCCTGGCGCACCAGCTGGTCCTCGCCGCGCACCCGCGCCTCCGGTTCGGGGGAGTCGCCCTCGGCCAGCGCGGCGTTCTTCACCCGGGCCATGGTGTGCATGGACTGCACCATGGGCACGCCCCAACGGCGGGCGGCCATCACCCCGGCCCTGCCGGAGAGCCAGTAGTGGCCGTGGACGAGGTCGTAGTGGCCCGGGTCGGCCTGGGCCTCGGCGCGCAGCATCCCGAACACGAACGGACACAGGTGGTCGGCGAGGGTGTTCTTGTCGAGGTGGCCGTAGGGTCCGGCGGGTATGTGCCGCACGTTCACACCCGGCGCCAGCTCGACGACCGGAGGGAGGTCGGCGCTGGTCGCGCGGGTGAACACGTCCACGGCCACGTTGCGTTCGGCCATCCGCCGGGCCACCTCGACCACGTACACGTTGAGCCCTCCGGCGTCGCCGGTGCCGGGCTGGTCGA
This sequence comes from Nocardiopsis sp. B62, assembly GCF_018070675.1. Classification (NCBI taxonomy): domain Bacteria; kingdom Bacillati; phylum Actinomycetota; class Actinomycetes; order Streptosporangiales; family Nocardiopsidaceae; genus Nocardiopsis; species Nocardiopsis sp. B62. The sequence goes on from NZ_JAGPXK010000010.1 coordinate 165,113, forward strand.
GCGGGGAGGTGTGCAGACTGACGGTCGCGATCCTTGAGGGAACCGCCGTCTGTTGTCCCAGCGGCAGGGGTCCGGACACCGGTGGTTCCTCCGAGTCGTGTCAGCAACGAGTGTGCGAGCCGTAGTCGTCAACAGCGACGAAGGTACACACTGTTCCCCACCGGAACGTCCGAGGGGGCCGGGGTTGACCCGGCCCGGATCACCGTGTACCCGCCCACCCGGACACCAGGAAGTCCACTGCCTCGGGGAAGGTGCTCCGCCAGGTCTCCAGGTCGTGGCCGCCCCGGGGCCTGAGGGTGTCGACCGTCATACCGTGATCGGCGAGCAGTTCCGAGAAGCGTTCGGCCTCCCCCTGGATGCTCCCCTCCTGGAGCGGGGTGTGGTCCGCTCGGCCCTCCACCAGCATGAACCTGAGGTCGTGCACGTCCTCCGATCCCAGGAGGAGGTCGGGGGAGTGCGCCGCGGTGTCCCCGCCGAAGGTTCCGTGCGGATCGTCCACGCGGTAGTACCCGGCCCAGCCGACCACCTGGGTGTAGAGGTCGGGGTGGCGCAGGGCCAGGGCGGCGGCGCCGTAGCCGCCCATGGAGAAGCCGCCGATCGCCCGCAGAGACCGGGGACGCGGGTGGTCGCCCTCGACCGCGTCGACGGTGTCCCGGGTGACGAAGCTCTCCAGCGAGAAGCGGCCGTCGTGGGCGTCCCCCCATTCGGTGGTGGAGCCCCCGCCCTCCTGCCCGTAGGGGGCCGCGACGACGAACTCGACCCCCGAGCGGCACATCTGCCGGTCCAGGTGGGTGCCCAGGTCCGCTTCCATGAGGGTCCGGTGGGTGGAGGCCGAGCCGTGCAGCAGATAGAGGACGGGCAGGTCGGTGCTGTCGGGCCCGGGTGGACGGCGTATCCACAGGGGGCGGCCCTCCTCGTCGGAGGGGTCGGGCAGGGTGACGACCTGGTCGCGCCCGGGTTCCTGGCAGACGGCGACCTGCCCCGGGTTGGGGATGGGCGCGGGGGTGGTCGCCGGATACGGGGGGAGGAGGGCGTGGCCGTGGGTCAGTTCCGGTTTCGGGGGCGACAGGTGGTGGCCGATCCGCTCGACCAGGCGCTCCGGGGGAGCGGTGGCCAGGGACGTGGCGAGCAGCACGACGGCGCAGGAGGAGACGAGCACAGCGGCGCGTCGGGGCAGGGAGACGAACACGTCGGGGACCTCGGGTCGGGGGCAACCGGAAACCGCGCACGACGCGGCCGGGAACTGTCACCCAATGTAGCCGAACGTGTTCGCTGCGCAGGGGTGCGCCGCGTGCTGTCGGGTGCCGTCCCGAACCGCCCCGCCGCGCTCTTCCCTCGAGTCCGACTCCGGCTTCCCCCGGGTCCGACTCCGACGTGGGATCAGACCGCCACCGGGTGCCGCAGCCGCAGCGCCTCGGGGTAGGGGCGCAGATAGGTCTGTTCGTTGGCCCAGGTCATGGCCTCGGCGGAACAGTGGTGCCGCAACAGCGCGACCGGCAGGCTGAGCGGGGCCTGCCCCTCCCGGTAGTCCTCGATCGCGGCCAGCAGGTCATGCCTGCGGGCGTCGTCCAACAACGGGCTGATCATCCCGAAGACGTGCTGGAGCACGTTGGCGTGCCGGCCCCGACTGCCCTTGACAGCGAGGGTCCGGTGGAAGGCCTCCGCGTAGGTGGCCGCGACCTCCTCGGGATCGCCGGTGCCCGCCCGGGCCACGATCCGCCCGGTCTCGCGGTAGCCGTCCGGGGAGTGCGCCATCAGCTGGAGTTTGTGCCGGGTGTGGAACGCCACGAGGTCCCGCGGGCGCCAGTCATCCTCCAGCAGGGCGCGCAGCCGGGAGTGCGCGAACACCCGCTCCACGAAGTGCTCGCGCAGGACGGGGTCGGACAGGCGGCCCTGCTCCTCCATGGGTAGTTGCGGCAACAGCTCGGTGAGCCGCGCGGCGAAGGCGCCCCGGCCGTTCCCGCGCACCCGGTCGCCGTGGTCGTCGAAGACCGGCAGGGCGAACAGGCCGCAGCTCGGCGACTTGTTCTTGAGCACGTATCCGTCCAGGCGGCGCAGCTCGGGCAGGTGCCGGTCGGCGACTCGGGCGAGGTCGTCCGTGTGGTCGGCGCCGCCCTTGCTGGAGATGACCCGCTCCTCACCGGGGGCGGTTTCAGGCCGCTCCTGGAGACGCAGGGTGGGGCGGGGCACGCCGAGCCCGATCTCCGCCTCCGGGCAGACCGGCAGCCAGTCCACGTGCCGGTCCAGCTCGTCGGTGAGGAACCGGAAGCGCGAGTGCCCGCCGTTGTAGCGCACGGGTGCGCCGATGAGGCAGCTGGAGACTCCGACGACGGGACGGGGAGGCGGGTTCATGGTGGGGCTCTACCCCCGACCACCTCGGGTAATCGCCAATGAACACACCCAGTAGTGTGAAGGTGTCGAAAAGTGAAGGAGTCCTTGTTGGGCACCCCCGTCATCGTCCTGTTCACGCAGGACCTGCGCCCGAACGACCACCCCGCGCTCAGCGCGGCCCTGCACGCCTCCCCGCAGGTGGTCCCCGTTTTCGTCCTCGAACCCGGCCTCCTGGCGCGCGCCGCCCGCAACCGCCGCGCCCACCTGGCCGAGGCCCTCGCGGACCTGCGCTCGGGCCTGCGGGAGAGAGGCGGCGACCTCCTCCTTCGCCGGGGCGACACGGCGACCGAGGTCGGGAGGTTGGCCAGGGAGACCGGAGCGCGCACCGTCCACCTCAGCGCGGGCGTGACCCGGTTCGCTGCACGGCGGCTGGACTCGCTGCGCGCCACCGGACTGGAGGTGTGCGAGCACCCCGGGCTGACCGTGGTGCCGCCCGGCGATCTCACCCCGGCCAGCGGCGACCACTACAAGGTGTTCACCCCCTACTGGCGGGCGTGGGAGGGGGCGCGCTGGCGCGAGGTGCTGCCCGCGCCGGAGGCCCTCGAACTGCCCGAGGGGCTCGAACCGGGTGACCTGCCCGAGCTGGACAGCGACGCCGAGGGGATCGGCGCCCTCGCCCCGGACCGGCAGACCGGCGGCTGGACCATGGCGCGCGAACGACTGCGCGCCTGGCTCGACGAGGGGCTGGCCGACTACGGGGATCGCAACGACGACCTCCCCGGGGCGGCCACCTCGCGTCTGTCCGCGGACCTCAGGTTCGGCTGCCTCTCACCACTGGAGATCGCCACCGCCGCCCGGGACCTCCCCGGCGGCAGCGAGTACGTGCGCCAGCTCGCCTGGCGCGACTTCCACCACCAGGTCACGGCGGCGTTCCCGTGGATCAACACCCGTGACTACCGAGCGCGTGACCGCGAGTGGCGCGACGACAGGGACGCCCTGGCCGCCTGGAAGGAGGGCCGGACCGGTGTGCCGATCGTGGACGCGGGCATGCGGCAGCTGCTCCAGGAGGGGTTCATGCACAACCGCGCCCGCATGATCACCGCCGCCTTCCTCACCAAGACGCTGCTGGTGCACTGGCGGGAGGGAGCCGCGCACTTCGACGCCCACCTCACCGACGGAGACGTCGCCAACGAGTACGGCAACTGGCAGTGGACGGCGGGTACCGGCAACGACACCCGACCCAACCGGGCGTTCAACCCCTCCCGGCAGGCGCGGCGGTTCGACCCCGAGGGCGTCTACGTGCGCCGGTACGTCCCCGAACTCGCGGAGCTGTCGGGCGCGCGAGCGCACACGCCCTGGCTGGAGGGGTTCGGGGAGGGTGTCGAGGGCTACCCGGCGCCGATCGCCGATCCCGGTAAGTAGCGGCTCACCCGTTGCGGTGACCGCGGTGGGGGCAGGTGCGCACGCCCGCTTCCGGGTACTCGCCGCACCTCTCGCACCGGCCCGCGGTCGGCTTGTCGTGATTGGGGGACAAACGGCGGCCGGGCGCGGCCAGCAGGGGAGGCCGGAGCACGGGACCCGAGGTCAACCCTCCGTCTCGGCCAGACCGTCGATGATGTCGTCCAGGACCAGGGAGCGGTCCAGCGCCGACATCAGACGCAGTTCCCGGAGCGCGGGGAGGGTGTCCACGCCGTCGCCCTCGGCCCCCGTCACCGTGCACACACGCATGCAGTGCTGGGTCGGGGGCCGCCAGAAGTCGCGTTCGTCGATGGGGGCGATCCGGTACACGGTGGCCGGGTACTCGGACGGGCGGCTCGGAGAGTGCCACTGTTGGACGCGGGACAGCACGAAACCCGTGATCAGGGAGTCGAAGACACCGCCTGACGCGAGGTCGGCCAGGGCGTCCTCGTCGCCTTCGGAGCGGCAGGCGTCACACCCCGCGAGTTCCGCGCGCAACAGCCAGCGGGCACGCGCGTGACTCACCTCGGGGTTCTTGAGCTTGCTCGGATGCCGGTGTCCCATGGAACGGAGCGTACGACGGACGCGGGCGGCGCGGTAGACGGGGGCGGGAGCCACGATCGAGCCGCGCTCCTCCTCAGCCCGGTTCGAAGGCCCGCCGGAACGCGGCCAGGGCGGCCTCGTCGAAGAGCACCAGGTCCACCCTGGGCACCCGGACCGGCGCGGTGCGCAGCGCCCGCGCGGCGATCCGAGCCGCGTCGTCCAGGGGCCAGCGGTACACCCCCGTGGAGATCGCGGGGAAGGCCACCGACTCCGCGCCCAGCTCGTGGGCGACCCGCAGTGACTCAGTGAAACAGGAGGCCAGCACCGCCGACCGGTCCTCGGTCCCGCTGTACACCGGACCGACGGTGTGGATCACCCAGCGGGCGGGCAACCTCCCCGCCGTGGTCGCCACCGCCCCACCCGCGGGCAACCCCTTCCCGTAGCGGGAGGCGCGCAGGGCGCGGCACTCCTCCAGGATCGCCCCGCCGCCCCTGCGGTGGATGGCCCCGTCCACCCCGCCGCCGCCCAGCAGGGAGCTGTTGGCGGCGTTGACGATCGCGTCCGCCCGGTGCTCGGTGATGTCACCCATCGAAAGCTGGAACCGCGTCCCCTCGGACGGCGCTTCTCCTCGGTCAGTCATGTCTCCCCCTCGGCCGCCCGCCCCGGGAGGAGCGGGACCTCGGTCACCCCCGGCCCGTCCCGCCCCTCGTCGGAGGCGGTTCCCGGGCCCTGTCGGCCGCGTCCCAAACCCCTACCCCGAAAGCCATCGAGAATTAACGTGGGGGTGCCACGGCGAGTAGTACTACTGGTCGTAGACTTGCTTTCATGAATCGGCTTGGCGAACTTGAACGCGCGGTGATGGATGTACTGTGGGCACGCAACGAACCAATGACGGTTCGCGAGGTCGGTAAGGCTCTCGCCGAGCGGGACCTGGCCCACACGACCGTCATGACGGTGCTCGACCGACTGGCCAAGAAGAAGGTCGTCGACCGGGCACGCGAGGGTCGTGCTTGGCGGTACCGTCCGGCAGCCAGCCGCGAGAACTACGTGTCGGAGCTGATGTTCGACGCTCTCGGTCAGACGGTTGACCGCGACGCGGCCCTGGCCGCCTTCGTCCAGTCCATGGACGGCCAGGAGGCTGAAGCGCTCCGTCGCGCACTCGCGGAAACCGAGCAGCCAAGGAACTAGTCCGTATGGTCAGTGCCGCACTCCTCACTCTCGTCGCGGTCAGCTGCCTCGTCGCCATGGAAGCACTCCACCGGGCGAAGTGGCCCTCCCGCGGTCCCTACACGGCGGTCATCGCCTGGCAGGCGCTCGGCCTGGCCTGGGGCGTGTCCACCATCGGTGCCCTTCTGGCCTACGGTCTGTCCTCCTATGAGCTCGGCGCCGCGGGCGGCCTGCTGGCCGCCGCCACCGACCTCCTGACCGGCGAGTTCATCGTCTCCGAGTTCTCGCAGGGGATCGAGGGGCTGAGCCACCTCGCCGCCGTGCTGCTGGCCTTCGCCCTGACCCTCGTGCTGTTCTCGGGCCTCGTCGCCTCCTTCGTCCAGGTGGTCCGGGTCCGCAAACGCCACCACGACCTGCTGGAACTGGTGGCCAACGAACACCCGGACGTCCCGGGCGCACGTGTGGTCGACCACCCGGCGGCCGCCGCCTACTGCCTGCCCGGAGTGCTGCGCTCCCAGGTGGTGATCAGCGCCGGTGCCCTGGAGGTGCTCGACACCCGCGAACTGGCGGCCGTGCTCGCCCACGAGCACGCCCACCTGCGTGAACGCCACGACCTCGTCCTGCTCCCGTTCTCCTCCCTGAAGCGGGCCTTCCCGCGCGTGCGCCTGGTGCGGACCTACTACGAGACCGTCGCGCTGCTCATCGAGATGTGCGCCGACGACCAGGCCCGCCGCAGGAGCTCCTCCCGTGAGCTCGCCATGGCGCTGCTCCGCTTCGGTGCCGCCGGTCTCGCGCCCGTACCCGCCGGCGCGATGGCCGCCGTGCAGGCCGCTGAACCCGCCGTCATGCGCAGGGTCAACCGGCTCCTGCGCCCGGACAGCGAACTCCCGTACCACGCGGGGGCCGTGATCATGGGCGCCTCGGCCTTCCTGCTGGCCACCGTGACCTGCCTCTGGCACATCCCGATCTGACCGCCCCGCCCGCCGCGCGCGTGTGGTCTCCGGACCCCCGCGTGTATCCGGTCAGTGATCTGCCCCTCTTTCGGGCACGATCCTCGCGTCCGATCCGTTTAACGTGGAGAGCGGGCGGAACCCCGCTCGGACGCGTGAGGCGACTGGAGTGAGTCTTGTTCTTCTGGATCTGGCAGCTGATCTACCTCGTGACCTTCGTGGCCAGCCTGTACGCGTTCATCGAGGCCCTGAGGACCCCTGAGCAGGCCTTCGTGGTGATGGACAAGCAGACCAAGAAGCTGTGGGTGATCCTCACCGGTGTGGCCTCCGGCGTCTCGCTGCTCGCCGTCCTGACCGGCACCGGCATGTTCGTCATCCTGGGCCTGGTCGCCACCCTCATCTTCCTGCTGGACGTGCGCCCCGCCGTGAAGGGCGTGGGCGGCAACCAGAACAACGGCCCCTACGGGCCCTGGTAGCGCCGGGCCACCGGCGCGCGGGTCCCTGAGGGCACCGGTCTCCGCAGTCGGTATCCGTAGCCCCGTCTCCGCGCGGACGGCTCCGCGGCCCCGGTCTCAGGTGGCTGGCGCGAACCACTGCGCGGTCGCCCCCCCCGGTGGACCTTCCGGCAGGGCGTCAACCGCCGTGCGGGGTCGAGGCCCTCGGTGGTGCCTCCCTCGGAGTCGACGGCACCGGCGGCAGCACCTCGGACAGTGCCTGGGCGTAGGCCGGATCCTGCGTGTAGTGGGAGTGGCCGAGGATCTCCGGGCGTCTGGCCTCCCCCGGCGGGGCGTCGTAGGAACGCGGGTCGGGCAGCGGATCGGCCTGGTCCACGATGTCCAGGGACCCTCCGGCCCCACCCCCGGCAGGGCCTCGTGGAGTGTCCTCGGCGTCCGCGTTCCTGCGTCTGATCGGCCCGGCGATGGCGTCGGTGACCCGCCACAGGTTGCGCCAGGCCGACACCCGCCCGGTCAGGTCGGTGAACGAGGCCGGACCGAAGTAGGCCGGGAAGTACCGCGCGTACAGTCGGTCCAGCGGTGAGCCGTGGGTGATCAGCGAGACCCGTCCCCGGCAGCTCCGGGGCAGTTGCCACACGGTCGCGGCGGCCAACACCGACCCCTGCGAGTGGCCGGAGATCACCACCTCGGTTCCCTCCCCGGCCATCCTCGCCACTCGCGCTGTCAGCTGCGGTACCGCGCGTTCGGCGTACGAGGGCGGGGCCAGCGGATGCGCGACCCGTGGCCAGAAGGTCCCCACGTCCCACAGCGCGCCCAGGGCCTGCCGGGTCGGCCGGTCCCGGTAGGCGCTCCGGCCGATCCACACCAGCGCCACCAGGCTCGCCCCGCCGATGAGCGACCCCACTCCCACGAGGACGTCCAGCGCGCTCTGCGCCACGCCCTGTAGTTCCCCGGCCACCGCCAGGGGCGCGTCCACCGGACCGGCGACCAGGTTCCCGGTGATGATCGAGTAGAGCGCGAGCCCCACCAGCGGCACCACCGGAAGCAGCAGCGCGGCCAGCACCTTGGGCAGCACCTCGGTCATCCGCCCGGTCGCCCTGGCCTTGGCGATGTCCCAGGTCCGGCGGTCCCGAACGCTCCGGGAGTACAGCGAGGTCACCTCGGGCAGCTGGCCGCGCACCGCCCCGCGCAGGCGCACCGCCAGCACCGCCACCACGACCAGGACGATCACCGCCTCGAAGGCGAACGCCAGCTGCAGCCACGAGTAGGCGGTGGGCGGCGACAGCGCCAGGCAGTCGGCCTCGGGCGCGTTCATGGAACCGCAGCCGCTCAGCCACAGCGAACCCTGGTACACCAACGCCGCCGAGAACCCGCCGCCCAGCAGTGTTCCGAGCGCGGCCGTGGACGGTCCGGCCAGCCCCCGCATGGCGGTCCGCTCGTGCGGCCGGTCCACCGCGAACAGCACCAGGGCCGCCACCAGCAGCATCACCACCAGCGCGCCCTGGGTGGCGAAGAGCGTGTTCAGCATGGTGCCGCTGCCAGGCAGCCGTCCCTCCGCCACCCAGCCGGGACGCGGCCACACGGTGTAGACGGCCACGGCCACCACCAGGACGAGCATGGTGTCCCGCAGCACCCGGCAGAACCGGTCCGCCCTGGCGTTCCACCGGGGGTCCAGCCCGGGCACCAGCACGCTCGCGACACTCGCCGCCGCCACCGCGCCCAGCAGGACGGCCAACACCGTGCCGAACCACCACGCCCCCGGAGCGGTCACCGGTTCGCCGACCCGGGCCGAGAGGTCGTGCAGGAACGCGGGCACCAGCAGCAGCGCCGCGACGGTTCCCACGGCAACGGCGATGTGGGCCGACCTCAGGCGGGCCATGATCTCGCTGTTGCGCCAGAAGTCCGGGTGGCTCAGCGGCGCGTCCTCGGAGTGGTCGGGCGGCACCGGGCCCGTCACCACCTCGTAGTCGGCCGCCGTTCTGCGGGACAGCCGCCACAGCACCACGATCACCGTTGCGGGCAGGACCGCCCCGATCAGAAGCCCCCACCCCGGTGCGGACAGCGGGGAGGAGGACGAGGCCAGGAAGGCCAGCCACGGACGCGCCCGCACACACGACTCGCCCAGCCCCGCGCACTGCCAGCCCACCAGGTCCATGCCGACCCCGGCCGAGGCCAGCGTGATGAGCACGGTCAGTGACAGCGCCAGCAGCCGGACCCCGGCCCCGTAGGTGATGCTGGCCGCCCTGCGGATCCCGGTCTGCCCCCGGTCCATCCGGCCGGGCCGCATCCAGTACGCCACATTGAGCATCATGAAGGGCAGCAGCAGGAGCCAGAACGCCCGCGAGGCACTGCCCGAGGTCAGGTTGCCCCAGGCGAAGATCTCCCGCCGTACCCCCGGGACGCTCTGGGTGTCCGGTTCACGCCGCCAGCGGAAGAAACCGGCGAGCCGGTCGCCGCCCACGCGCATGGCGGGCTCCACGTCCAGGAGTTCCTCGGCCTGTCCGCCGCTGACCCCGTGCACGCGCAGCTCCACGCAGTTGCGGACGGGAGCGGACTCGGGCTCGGAGGTCGGGGAGGCCGGGGGAACCACGGTGGTGACCGTGGTGTCCACGGGGGAGTTCCTGGTGACGGGGGACCGGGTCGCTGAGAGGGCGTGTGACGCGGGGCGCGGGGGCTCGGGCTCGTGCGAGCCGGAGGGTTCGGGGGTGTCCGGCATGTCAGCATCCTGCCACGCACAGTCGCGATGAAACTCAAAGAACCGGAGCCTGTGGACAACTCCGGGCCGAGGACGCTACTTGACCATCCCCTCGTCACTCACGTCCCAGGTGTTGCAGGCGCCCGCTGACTGCTCGGTCCAGCCGGTCCTCGTCCACCACACGCTGTTGTCCGAGGAACCGTGCGTGCGATCCGACTCGGGTCCGTCGGGACGGTCGGCGGTGGCCGAGGCGTCGTCCAGAAGGGTGGACAGGTCGTCCTCCGTGAGCGGGTAGCTCACCCGGATCGACCCCAGGAAGGCCGCCGAGAGGCAGTTGGCCTGGAGTTCGCTGCGGCGCGTCCAGGAGTTGCGGCCCGCGTCGTCCACCTCCAGCTGCCGCTGCTCGTGGTAGTACTCCAGGAGCCCGGACTCGCCCTGCACGTGGTGCCCGTACTCGTGGGCCAGCAGGGACGCGTAGACCACGCTGTCATCCGAGCCGTTCCACTTCTCCACCACGTCCGAGGTACCGATGTAGATCGCGCCGCTGGCCCGGCAGTAGAAGGCGCCCGCCGGGGACGGGTAGGAACGGCACGGGCTCACCCCGGGCTCCTCCCAGAACACCCGGTCCGGTGGGGCGAACGGGATACCCGCCCGGTCGAACTGGGTCTTCCACACGTCGTCCAGGCAGTCGGCGACCAGGTGCAGGAACCGCTCCATGGAGGTGGGGTCGTCGACGTCGAGTTCGGGTACCGGGCAGGGCAGCGGGCTCAACCGACCGGTGTCGTAGATCGGGTTGGCGACCAGCGCGCTGTGGCCGGTCGGCCGGTCGGGGAGGGTGCGACCGGGCAGCCCCAGGTGACCGGTGGGAGCGTCGGCGGACGGGCTCGGAGGCTGGCCGGGCTTGTCGTCGCCCGCGCCCTGCGCCCGCTCGGAGACGGTGTCCATGGCGGAGCCGTCCTCGTTGACGCTGGTCCAGGAGAGCAACGACAGCGCGAGCAGGGCCACCAGGAGCCCGCACACCGCGCTGAACACCCTGCGGTTGACGCGGTGGGCCCTGCGGGAGTGCTCCAGCCGGGTGAGCGTCGCGGGCAGGGGGGTGCCGGAACCGTCGGGGCCGGGCCCGCCGGGCTCGCCGGAGCCGACCGGGCCGTGGTCACCGCTCACCGCACCAGCTCCTCGCGGGCTTCCCAGGTGTTGCAGGCCGCCGGATCGAGACGGTCCAGACCGTGCGCGGTCCACAGACGACCGTTCTCCACCGATCCGTGCGTGCTCGTGCCCGCGTGGTCGGAGCGGAGCCCGACGGAGTCGAGGATATTGGCCCTCTCCGACTTCCCGTAACCGAGGGACTCCTCAGCGGAGCCGACGAACACCCCGCCCAGGCAGTTGGCCTGGAGCTCGTTGCGCCGGGTGAGCTCGTCCGCGGTCTCCTCGTCGGCGTTGGCCCGCAGGGAGCGGAACTCGGCCAGGATCATCGACTGCCCCTGCACGTGGTGCCCGTACTCGTGGCTGAGCAGGAACGTGTACGCCTCGGCCTCGTCACTGCCCGCCGAGGCCGCCACGATGTCCTCCACTCCCAGGTAGAGGCCCTGGTTGGCCTGACAGTAGAAGGCCGCCGTCCCCTCCTTGGGGAAGGGGCCGCACGGGCTGTTCCCCGCCGCGTACCAGTACACGCGGTTCGGTGAGGAGAACGGGATGCCCGCCTCCTCGAAGTACGCGCCCCAGGCCGCGTCCAGGCAGTCGGCGATCGAGTGCACGAAGGTCTCCACCGACTTCGGGTCGTCGGCGTCCATCTGCGGTGGCCGACAGGTGACCTCGCCGAGCTCGCCGTTGGCGTAGAGCGGGTTCTGCCCCAGCGGATCCTCGATCGTCGCCGTGGTGGTCTCCGTGGAGGAGACGGACTCGGCGGAGAGCACCTGGGTGGCGTCCGGCCCGATGGGCTCGCCCCACGCCGGTTGCGCGGTCGGCAACAGCGCGGAGAAGGCGAGGAAGCCCGTGAACCCCACGGCGGCCAGCCCCGTGCCCAGGGACAGCGAGACGCCCAGCCCCATGCGCTGGAGGAACCCGGGGCGCTCCGCCCACGGGTCGGACTCGGGTCGGTTTCGTCGACGGGTCAGCACGTGCCCGAGCCCCCGTTCCGCACGGGAGGCCCGGCCACGCCGGAGCTACTGTCGACGGAGCCACCGGCGGGGGGCCGGTACGCGACGCCGGGGAGGGCGCCCGATGGGCACGGTCCGCTCACGGACCGGATAAGCTCTCGCGTCATGTGGTGGGTCGGCTCCTGGCGCCCGGCCGTCGCGTTGGCGACGGCCCTGCTCGTGTACTCCTCGCTGTTCGTGGTGGTCGCCGTGGGGTGGCCGGGAGGGGAGGCGCACGCGGTGACGGCGACCGCACCGGCAACCACAGTACCGGGGCACGAACCAGCGGTCATCGCCCGACGTTCCGCCACGGACACGGACATCACCAACGACATCCGCCTCGAACTGGACCAACGGGGCACCCTCCACGGCGAGGAGTCCATCAGGTTCGAGGGACCCGCCCCGGAGACCTTCACCCGGGCCCTCACCGCCACGATGCTCTACGACACCGACCACGACCGCCGGTTCGAGATCAACGGGGTCTCGGCGGTCGACTCCGGCGGCTCCACCCTTCAGGTGGAGACGGAGGAGACCGACGGCGCCCTCCTCGTACGCATCCCCACCGAGGGCACCCGCGGGGTGCGGCTCAGCTACCGGGTGAGCGGCACCGTCGGCGAGGTCTCCCAGGGGGTCCAACTGGAGTGGCGGGCCGTGGGCGCCTACAGCCACGACGTCCGCTCCACCGACGTCACCGTCACCGCGCCGCAGCCCCCCGAGGCGCTGTCCTGCCTGGCGGGAGAGCCCCGCAGCGCCATGTACTGCACCGCTTCGGACATGGGCGGGGACGCGGTCGTCGCGCACTTCCTCCAGGCCGACATGACCCCCAGCGACCGGCTGGACATCGTCGTCAACTACCCGCCCGGCACGGCCGAGGGCGAACCGATCCTGAGCCGCCGGTGGTCGCTGGCGTCGGCCTTCCAGGTGACGCCGGGGACCGCGAGCGTGTTCGGACTCCTTCTGCTGGTCCTGGTCGGCGGGCTGATCGCCCTCATCCGGATCCGGGGCCGCGACGAACGCGCGCTGCACAACGAGGCGGCGGAGGGCGACCACGCCCCCGTGGCCCGCGGTGAGCACGGCCGGATGCGCTTCGCCCCGCCCGACGACGTCCACCCGGGCCAGATCGGCACGCTGGTCGACGAGCGCGTGGACATCGCCGACCTCACCGGTACCGTCCTCGACCTGGCCGTACGCGGTCACATCCGGGTCGAGGAGCTGCCCCACGAACACTTCACCTCGGTGGACTGGCGGCTGGTCCGCCTGGACGGACCTCCCGAGGAGGTCCTGCTCTCCTCCGAGTGGCTCCTGTTGGACGCCCTCTTCGGTGACCGGCGCTCCGTGCGGCTGTCGGAACTCGGCTCCTCCCGCCACTCCGAGGACTTCCCGGCGCGCGTGGACCGGGTCCGCGAGGAGCTGTACCGCGACATGGTCCGGCTCAAGTGGTTCTCCCGGTCGCCCAGCCGGGTGCGGGGGACCTGGACGACGGTCGGCATGGTGCTCACCGCCTCAGGGGTGGTCCTGACCGGTCTGCTCGCGGTGTTCACCAGCGCGGCCTTCACCGGTCTGGCCGTCATCATCGCCGGGGCCGCCGTCACCGCGGGCGCGCAGTACATGCCGGCCAAGACCAAACTGGGCAGCTCCGTCTACGCGCACACGATGGGCTTTCGCGACTACCTCCTCAGCCAGCGGGCCCAGAGCGCCCCGCCCGGCGAACGCGTGGAGCTGTACTCGCGCTACCTCCCCTACGCGGTGATCTTCGACGACGTCGACCGCTGGGCCAACATCCTCGCCTCCGCCGCGATCGCCGACCTCAGCCCCGAGGAGCTCGACGGCGACGGACTGCACTGGTACACGGGCCCGCGGGAGTGGCGGATCGAGGACTTCTCGGACTCGATCAGCACGTTCGTGGTCACCCTCACCGGTCTGATCACCAACACCCGCCGTGTGCGCCTGCTCAACCAGCTGCAACGATCGAGGTGACACCGCCCCCGGCCAGGGGCGGCCCGGGAAAGAGAGCAGGGGAGAACCATGCGCGCTGTCGTGCAGCGGGTGTCGCACGCTTCGGTGACGGTGGAGGGCGAGGTGGTCGGTGAGATCACCCGACCCGGCCTGATGGCCCTGGTGGGGGTCACGCACACCGACACGGAGGACGAGGCCCGCAGGATCGCCAGGAAGCTGTGGACCCTGCGTGTCCTGGAGGACGAGAAGTCCTGCTCCGACGTCCAGGCGCCTCTGCTGGTGGTCAGCCAGTTCACCCTCTACGGCGACGCGCGCAAGGGCCGTCGCCCCACGTGGCAGGCGGCCGCGCCCGGGCCGGTGGCGGAGCCACTGGTGGACGCCGTCGTCAAGGAGCTACGGGACCAGGGCGCCGAAGTGGCCACGGGGGTCTTCGGCGCCCAGATGTCCGTGGGACTGACCAACGAGGGACCCTTCACGGTCATCGTGGAGGTCTGAGGGAGTCCCCGCCTAGCGGGTGGTCACACGGGCCAGGACGTGGGCCGGGACGGGGAGGTCGTGGCTCAGCGCCGGGTCGGTGACCGGAGGGTCGAACACCGTCCGGACCGGCTGCACACCCGCCCAGACCGGGAGGGCGTGGTCCTCCTCGTCGTCAGCGGGCGGGCCCGTGCGGACCTTCACCGAGGCCTCCTCAAGGGACAGCGCCAGAACCCGGGTGGCCGCCATCTCCTTGGCGTCTGGCTGGCGGGCGGCGTCCCACTGGCCCGGTGCGAGCTGCTCGGTGATCGCCCGCAGGCCGTCCCGGCGCTCCTGTTCGTCGGTGACCACGCGCGGCGTTCCGAAGACCATCGCCGACCGGTGGTTGACCGAGTGGTGGAACGCCGAACGGGCCAGGACGATCCCGTCCAGCAGGGTGACCGTCACGCACATCTCGCCCTCCGTCCGCAGGGACCGGGCTCCGGTCGAGCCGTGCAGGTAGAGGGTGTCGCCGATCCGCCCGTACCCCGTGGGGACCACCCGGGGAGACCCGTCAACAACCACGCCCATGTGGCAGACCAGGCCCTCGTCGAGGAGGTCGTACAGTTCGGTGCGGTCGGTCCTGGTCTTGTGCTTGGCGCGGTTGAGGCGGGTGCGTTCGGTCGTGGAGAGCATGCGACTACCGTAGGGAGAAGTGGATATCCAAACCATGGCCACTTCTGGCAGGAAGTGAAAGACCACTTTGCCCCGACGTCTCGCCGAACCACCGGTCCGCCTCGACCGCTCCGACCCCGCACCGCTCACCGCGCAGCTGTCCGGAGCGCTGCGCGAGGCCATGGTCTCCGGTGCGCTCCGGGCCGGTGAACGGCTGCCCTCCAGCCGGGCCCTGGCCGCGCAGCTCGGGGTGAGCCGCACGGTGGTCACCGACGCCTACCAGCAGCTCTACGCCGAGGGGTGGCTCGAGGGCCGCCACGGTTCGGGCACCTTCGTGGCCGAGCACGAGCCCCTGCCAGGCCTGCCGGAGCCAACGGAGCCACGGCACGACACCGAGCCCGCGCGTGGGCGTCCCTCGCGAGAGGAGGCACGCCGGGCCGGAGTGGCCGACCTGCGGGCGGGCGCCCCCTGGGTCCGCGACCACGACCGCGCGGCCCTGCGCCGGGCCTGGCGGCACGCGGCCGGGACACCGCCCTCCGACGACCCCGAACCCCAGGGCGAGCCCCGACTGCGCGCACTGCTGGCCGAACACCTGCGCCGTACCCGGGGCGTTCGGGTGGGACCCGAGAACGTCCTGGTCACCCGGGGGACCGGCAACGGGCTCGACTTGGTCGGCGCCATGATCGCCATGGAAGGGATCCCTGCGCGGGGCTCGACCCCCGGGACCCGTTTCCGTGCGGGAGTCGAGGAACCCGGTTACGGCAAGGCCCGCACCATCCTGGCCGCACGCGGCGCCGAGATCGTTCCCTGTCCCGTCGACCACGACGGCATCCGTCCCGGGGAGCTTCCCGACGACCTCGCCCTCGTCTACACCACGCCCGCCCACCAGTACCCGCTGGGCGGCCGTCTGCCCCTGCCCCGCCGCGAACGCCTCCTGGCCTGGGCCCGCCGGAACGGAGCGCTCGTGGTGGAGGACGACTACGACGCCGAGTTCCGCTACGACGTGGCGCCCCTGCCCGCCCTGTACGGGCTCGACCCCGAGCGGGTCGTGCTGCTCGGCACCCTCTCCAAGACCCTCGACCCCGACCTCGGGATCGGCTGGATCGTCGCCGAGCCCGACCTGCTCCACCGCCTCACCCGCGTCCGAGCCGAGCTGTCCGACCGCACCAGCGGGCCCGTCCAGGCCGCCACCGCCCTCCTGCTCGAACGCGGGGACCTGGACCGGCACCTGCGCCGGATGCGCCTGGAGTACGCCCGCCGCCGCGCCACGCTCGTGGAACACCTCGGGGCCCGGATCGCCGGGGACACCGCCGGACTCCACGTGCTGCTCACCCTGCCCGAGGCTGCGGTCGCTCCGGTGGTCGCGGCGGCGGCCGAGGAGGGCGTCCTGGTGGAGGACACCCTCCGCGCCAGCCACGGAGCCCCCAGCGTGCACGGGCTGGTGATCGGCTACGGGTCGGTTGGAGGCGGGGAGCTCCGGCGCGCCTGCGAGGTCCTGGCCCGCGCGGTGGAACGCCACACCGGGGAACGGGCGGCCCTCGGGGCGGATCGAGGAAGGCGCTGAGCCCGTCGACAGGCAGCCCGCTTGATCGAACCGACCCGCCTGGCGAGGACCCGTGGGGTGCGGGCACCGCCAGATCCCACGGGGACGCGCCAGCGCGGAGAGCGGGCCAGCGGCCCCGGAAACACGGAGGTCCCGGAGACAAAGAGGTCCCGGGTCGCGGCGGTACCGCGTCCCGGGACTCGAAGCAAGGTGGGGCCGGGCCGGAGAGGGGAGAGGGACCCGAAGGGGGACCTCCCGCACCAGCCAGGAGCCCTACTCGACCTCGACGGTGACCGGCTCGAACTTGTAGCCCAGGCCGCGCACTGTGACGATGTAACGCGGGGTGCCCGGGTCCTCCTCGATCTTCGCGCGCAGGCGCTTGACGTGCACGTCGAGGGTCTTGGTGTCACCGACGTAGTCGGCGCCCCACACACGGTCGATGAGCTGCATCCGGGTGAGTACCCGCCCGGCGTTGCGCAGCAGCACCTCCAGCAGCTCGAACTCCTTCAGCGGGAGCTGCACGTTGTCGCCGCGCACCGTCACCACGTGCCGCTCCACGTCCATGCGGACGGGACCGGCCTCGAGAGCGGCGGGCAGCACGATCTCGTCCTCGCCCCGTCGGCGCAGCACCGCGCGGATGCGCGCCACCAGCTCGCGGGAGGAGAACGGCTTGGTCACGTAGTCGTCGGCGCCCAGCTCCAGACCGACGACCTTGTCGATCTCGGAGTCCTTGGCGGTGAGCATGATGACGGGGACGTTGGACTTCTGCCGCAGGGTCCGGCACACCTCGGTGCCCGACAGCCCCGGCAGCATCAGATCCAGCAGCACCAGGTCGGCGCCGGTCCGGTCGAAGGTCTCCAGAGCGACCGTCCCGGTGGGCGCCACCGCGACCTCGAAGCCCTCCTTGCGCAGCATGTACGACAGGGCGTCGCTGTAGGACTCCTCGTCCTCTACTACGAGTACGCGCGTCACTGTGCCGTCTCCTGGTGGTTGTCGTTCCGGGAAGCTTCGAGCTCCCGGCTCTCGGGCCTGGGCAGACGTAGTGTGAACGTCGACCCCGACCCCTCCTTGCTCCACACGGTCACTTCTCCACGGTGGTGGGTCATGATGTGCTTGACGATGGCCAGACCGAGACCGGTACCACCGGTGGCCCGGCTCCGAGCGGCGTCCACACGGTAGAACCGCTCGAAGATTCGCTCCAGGTCCTGCTGGGGGATTCCGATCCCCTGGTCCGCGACGCTGATGTCCACGCTGCTCCGCGAGGTCCCGACGGACACCGCGACCCGCGTGTTCTTCGGACTGTAGGCGACGGCGTTGGCTATGAGGTTGCGCAGGGCGGTCCCCAGCATCGCCTCGTCACCCAGGACCGTCAGCCCCTCGGCTCCGCTGCCGACCAGTTCGATGCCCTTGGCGTCGGCGGGCATCCGCACGGTGTCGATCGCCTCCTCGACGACCGACCCGAGGTCCACCGGGGCGGGTTCGGCGATGGGCTCGGCGCCCTGGATGCGGGAGAGCGTGATGAGGTCCTGGATGACCGCCGTGAGCCGGGAGGCCTCGGTCTGCATGCGCCCGGTGAAGCGGCGCACCGCCTCGGGGTCGTCGCTGGCGTCCTGTACGGTCTCCGCCAGGAGTGACAGCGCGCCCACGGGGGTCTTGAGCTCGTGCGAGATGTTGGCCACGAAGTCGCGTCGGACCGCCTCCACCCTGCGGTGCTCGGTCTGGTCCTCGGCCAGGACCAGCACCAGCCCGGTGCCGCCCAGAGGGGCGACGCGCACCGCGAAGGACGTGGCGTCGGGGCCGAACTTGCGGACGGCCACCTCGATGTCGGTCTCCCGGATCACCCCATCGCGCCGCACCTTGCGGGCCAGGGTGAGGAGTTCGCCTATGACGAGTTCCTCTCCCCGGACGAGGCCGAAGGCCCGGGCGGCCGAGGAGGCGCGCAGCACGCGGTCGCCCGAGTCGAGGACCACCGCGGAGGAGGGGAGCGCGGACAGCACTTCGGCCACCCCCTGCGGGAGCGTGCTGCCGTCGTGCCGTGGTGACGGCGTCTCCTCCCGTGTGGTGCGCGTACGGAAGAGGGGGCTGGCGGCGACGACGCCGATGGCGACGCCCACGACGAGCCCGATGATGCCGACGACCGCGGCGAGAAGTTCCCCTTGCACGATTCGATCGTAAACGTGCGGACTGGGGCTTTACCCGGTCAGGACATGTGACCGAACCGAGGTTCTTCCATCGTTCACCAACTCTTGGCCGATTCTTCAAACACAGACTGGGAGCATTGACGACATGCGCGATACCTACCATGAGGACCTAGACAGCCTGAGTGAACGCCTCGTCGAGATGACCAGGCTCGCCAGGCACGCCGTCGCGCGGGCCACCACGGCCTTGCTGGACAGTGACCTGAACGCGGCGCAGGAAGTCATCTCGGGTGACGAGGAACTCAACCGCCTCGACCAGGAGATCGAGGACACCGCCTTCAGCCTGATGGCACGGCAGCAGCCGGTCGCCTCGGACCTGCGGACCATCATCACCGCCCTCGCGATGCGCGGTGACCTCGAACGGATGGGCGACCACGCCGTCCACCTCGCGAAGATCGCCCGCCGCCGCCACCCCGACTCGGCGATCCCCAAGCCGGTGCGCTCCATCGTCCTGGAGATGGGACACCAGGCGGAGCTCCTGGTGACCAAGGCCGGCGAGGTGATCACGGAGCGGGACCCCGACACCGCTCTGGAGCTGGACAAGGACGACGACAAGATGGACCGGCTGCGCCGCAAGCTGTTGCAGCGCATCCTCGCGCCGGGCTGGGAGTACGGGGTGGAGGCCACCATGGACGTGACCCTGGTCGGCCGGTTCTACGAACGCTTCGGTGACCACGCGGTGCACGTGGCGGACAACCTGGTCTACATGGTGACGGGCGAGAAGCGTGAGGACTACGAGCCCGAGGCCTGATGACGGGCTCATGACGTGTGGTGCGGTCGGGTCGGCCGGGCCCGGAGATCCGGACGGGTCACGGGTGGGCCGACCCGATCCGAAATCGTGACCTATCTCGCTCCGAGCGCTCGCGGAGGGTGGTCGGGCGGGGGCGAACCCTATCCCGTTCCGGGCCCTGGTCAAGTCGCGCTTCGGCTGGCCAGTGGGGGTGGAGAGCTCTCGGGAGCGCTCCGACCGGGCCGCCGACACTCCTCGGGTACACTTTGTCAAGGCCTAAAATGTGTGGCCTGACCTGCGTGTTCGCAAACCTAATAGGTACGTTAAGTCACAGATTCGTGGTATCCTTGTGGTAGCGGAAGGGGTACCTGTCACATGGCTTTCAAGGTCGGCGACACTGTTGTCTACCCCCATCATGGGGCTGCTCGTATTGAAGCGATCGAGACTCGCACCATTAAGGGCGAGGACAGAACCTACCTCGTTCTGAGGGTTGACAAAGGCGATCTGACGGTGCGTGTGCCGGCCGCGAACGCCGAGGATGTCGGCGTTCGTGACGTGGTGGGGCAGGAGGGCCTGGACAAGGTCTTCGAGGTGCTGCGCGCACCTCACACCGAAGAGCCCACCAACTGGTCCAGGCGCTACAAGGCGAACCTGGAGAAGTTGGCGTCCGGCGACGTCAACAAGGTCGCCGAGGTCGTTCGGGACCTGTGGCGCCGGGACAAGGAGCGCGGGCTGTCCGCGGGCGAGAAGAGGATGCTGGCCAAGGCCCGGCAGATTCTCGTGAGCGAACTCGCACTCGCGGAAAAGACCAACGAGGACAAGGCGGAAGCCCTCCTCGACGAGGTTCTGACGAACTGATACTCGCGGAATCACGTATTTCATGACGAAAATGCCTCGGGTGGGCGTCGGAACCGACGTCCACCCGTTTTCTCCTGGACGGACACTTTTTCTCGCCGGTTTGGAATGGCCTGGTGAGGATGGTGTCAGCGGCCATTCCGACGGTGATGTCGCCGCCCACGCGGCGTGCGACGCGCTGCTGTCCGCCTGCGGGCTCGGCGACCTCGGTTCGAACTACGGCACTTCCGATCCCCGGTGGAAGGGCGCCTCGGGGGCCGCTCTGCTCACCGAGACCGTGGCACGCGTGCACGCGGCCGGATTCGAGATCGGCAACGTGGCCGTCCAGATCATCAGCAACCGACCCAAGTTCGCTCCCCGGCGCGACGAGGCGGAGAAGACCCTCTCCGAGGTCGTGGGTGCGCCGGTGAGCCTGTCGGCCACCACCACCGACGGTCTGGGCCTCACCGGCCGGGGCGAGGGCATCGCCGCCGTCGCCACGGCGGTCTGCGCCCCCAGGGACTGACACACGCATACGAGGGCGGCCCCGCCAGGAGCGGGGCCGCCCTCGTATGCGTGAGGGCCTTGAGCGCGCCCGAACAGCCTTCGCGCACAGGCGTCCGACGAGCGTGCGCCAGTGGGTCAGCGCAGGGCGGTGAGGCGTTCGGGTCCCGGGGCGGTGGTCTCGTGCACCGGGCTGCGGAGAGGCCCTCCCCTGTGCCGTGCGGGCGGAGTCGGTCCGCGAGGCGGTGCCCGGTCAGGGGCCGGAAAGGGTCTCTCTCCGTCGTTGTGGGGGCGGTATCCGGTCCGTGACGCACTGCCTGGTCAGAGGACCGAAATCCGTCGTTTTCACTCGCACGAGAGCGCGCGAGCCGGGGTTGTCCACAGGTGTCCGCAGGGGCCTGGTGAACCCTGGCCTGCGCGCGTAGCGTCGATCTCGGGGGATCCTCGTCTCCCGCCGGTTTCGTGCTGCGCTCGCGGGCGTGGCCCGCTTCGGTGCACCTTCCTGAAGCCGGGCACGGGCAGGCCCTCGTCTCCCGCCTGCCTCGTGCTGTGCTCGCGGGCGTGGCCCGCTTCGGTGCACCTTCCTGAAGCCGGGCACGGGCAGGCCCTCCTCTCCTGCCCACCTCGTGCTGTGCTCGCGGGCACGGCCCCGGGTGAGCGGCGCGTGGTTCCCCGCTCGGGCTGGCCTGTTGCCCTCACAGGCACGTCCCCGGCCGCTCCCTTCTCTGGCCCCGGGCCGCACGGTGGCCCTCGTCTCCCGCCTGCCTCGTGCTGTGCTCGCAGAGGCGGCCCTGGTGGATCGGCGCGTGGTTTCCCCCGATCGGGGTCGTGCGCTGCGGCACGGCACCCCCTGGTCGGCCCCACCGACCCGGTCCGGACGGACGTCGGCCCCCGAACCAGGGGCTCCGGGGCCGACGACCGCGTCCGTGTCCTGAGAGGGTCAGTGCCCCCTGGGCTCAGTGATCCTCCGGCGGCAGCGGCTCGCTACGGACGCGCCGGGAGGGCGGCCCGGACGCGAAGTCCGGCATGGGCGGGCGCTTCGGCTTCAGGACCATCGGCCGCTTCTCCACCGGCCTCCAAGGGCGGGCGCCGGAGCCGGGGGAGCGCTCCGTCTCCGGTTCGGCCTCGGACTCCCGTCGCACCTCCGGTTCGGGCTCGGGCTCGTCGTAGGGCAGGGGCTCGGGCTCGGGCAGCGGTTCCGGCTCGGGAAGTGGCTCGGGCTCCGGCTCCGGTCGGGCCGCGCCGGGCGGCACCGAACCCATCCGGAAGGCGGCGCGCACCGACGGGCCGGTGTCGTGGTCCAGAGCCGGGGTCGAACCCTCCTCGGCGCCGGTCGCGCGCCCGACCAGGGGAGCGGGTTCTGCGGGGGTGTCGTCCTCGGGCGGGGTCCACACCGGAGGCACGTAGTCGGCCAGGTGCGAGGCGGGCGTGTCCTCGGACGGCGGCTCCCACAGGGGCGAACCGGAGTGATCGTTCGCGAACGCGGGCTCCGTGTCCGGCGTCTGCGCCGTCACACCGGGCAGGTCCTCGACCTCTGGCAGGGGGCCGGAGCCGGTCTCCCCCTCGGGCCACAGCTCCACGGTGCTCGCATCCCGGGCAGCCTTCGGGACGTCACCGCTCTCGGATTCCGTGCCCGTTCCCGGTGTGGTGGCCGTGGCCGTCTCGGCGACGACCGGCTTGGGCTCGGCGACGACCGGCTCCGGCTCGGCGCGGACCGGTTCCGGCTCGGGGACCACCGGCACGGGGATCGGGGCCTCCGCCTCGTCCGTGCTGGGGTCGGCCACCGGGGAGTCGTGCTCGAAACCCTCGTCGAAGTGCTCGGAGGACTCGGCGAGATCATGGTCGGAGCCCGTGCCGAGGTCCTGGGTGTCCCGGGGGCTGAAGCCCGTGGCGGCGTGCTCGGACTCGGCTTCCGGGGAGGAGGCCTGCGAGGGGACCACCGGCGGGTCCGTGGCCGCCCGCTTGATCGGGTTGTCGCCGTCGCGGGCCCGGCGCGGGAGCGGCAGCGTGGGCACGGAGGCCTCCGCTGGTTCCTCGGGCCCCGCCACGGACGCGATCGGTTCGGTCGGGGCGTCCGCGTCCGCCTCGGAGGGCTCGTCGACGTCACGGTCGTGGCCCACGGAACCGGCCTCGATCACGACCACGTTCGAGCTCTCGCGTTCGGCGCGCTCTCGTTCCTCCCGTTCCGCGCGCTGTTCCTCCTGCTCGCGTTCGTCGCGTTCGGCGCGCTCCTTCTCCTCCTGCTCCGCGCGATCACGGCGCAGGGTGGAGATGCGAGAGGGCAGCGTGACCGTCCGGGAGGCGTCGTCGTCGGACTCCTCCTGCTCGTCCGCGTCGTCGCCTGTGTCGTCGGCGCCCAACCGCAGCAGCCGCGTCTTGAGCGCCTCCGTCCTGCGGTCGTCTCGGACCGGAGCCTCGTCCGGTCTGGGGCGCCCGCGCAGCACGGTCGTGCGGTCGTCGGAGGGATTGGCTCGCGGGCGTCCGTTGGCGTTGCGCCTGCGGACGTGCGCGCGCACGGTGATCCACAGCAGGAACGCCACCAGCAGGGCGGCCAGTGGGGCGACCGCCACCACCACCTGCACGATCCCCTCGTGGTTCGCCGCGATGCGGTCCACCAGGTTCATGCTGTGCAGCACCATCGGCACCGCGGCGGCGAGGATCAGCAGTGGGATGAGGACGACGTCCACCCAGAGCCGCTCACCCGGCGGCGCCGCGCGCAGGACGTAGCTCACCCAGAAGGCCATGAGGACCAGCAGGGTGAAGGTCACCGGGAAGACGTGCGCGAGGAAGCCGCCCTCGTCGTGCACGATCAGGGCGAATCGGTAGATGCCGTTGTAGGCGATGACTAGGGCGCACAGGGCGATGACACTGACGAACACGGCGCCACCGACGAGAGCACCGGCTCCCGCGCCGCGACCCGCGGTCCGACCGTTCCGTGTCCCTGTCTCGGGGGCGTTGTTGAAAGGGGCCATCGTCACCGAAGCGTAGTCCAGGCGGTGCCGCGAACACGAGATTCCGGCCGATTCCGGCTGCTTCCCGACGCCGGTGCCCAAGAGTGCCGCGCGGCGCACCGTCGCGGTTGACGGAGCGTGCCGGGCGATCCCCCCTCGGAACGGGGTCGGAACGCCGGGTCGTCCCACATGTGAGCGGCCCGGATACGGCTCGCCCCATATGAGTTCTCCGGGCTGTCCGGAGTGGACCGGACCCCGTCTCGATCAGGACCCCGTACCGAACCGTGGTGCTTATTGGTTTGTGATGCCCAGGCCAGGGGAGAACGGATAGTCTTGACAACGTGAGTCTGCGCTTCTACGACACCAGTGCCCGACAGGTCCGAGACTTCACCCCGATTCGTGAGGGGTGTGCCTCCCTGTACCTGTGTGGTGCCACCGTGCAGGCACCTCCCCACATCGGCCACATCCGGTCCGGAGTCAACTTCGACATCCTGCGCCGCTGGCTGATCCACCTCGGCTACCAGGTCACGTTCTGCCGCAACGTCACCGACATCGACGACAAGATCATCCGGGTCGCCGCCGAGGAGGGTGTCCCGTGGTGGCAGGTGAGCGAGCGCAACCAGCGCGCCTTCACCTGGGCCTACGACACCCTGGGCTGCCTGCCGCCCACCGTCGAGCCGCGCGCCACCGGCCACGTGCCGGAGATGATCGAGCTCATGCGCCGTCTCATCGACGCCGGGCACGCCTACGCCGCAGACGACGGATCGGGCGACGTCTACTTCGACGTGCGCTCGCACCCCGCATACGGGGAGCTGTCCAACCAGCGCTTGGACCAGGTCGTGGAGTCCTCCGACTCCGACCCGGACCGCGACAAGCGGGACCCGCGCGACTTCGCCCTGTGGAAGGGCGCCAAGCCGGGCGAGCCCAGTTGGGACACCCCATGGGGACGCGGCCGCCCCGGCTGGCACCTGGAGTGCTCCGCCATGGCCACCAAGTACATGGGCCCCAGCTTCGACATCCACGGCGGCGGGATCGACCTGATCTTCCCGCACCACGAGAACGAGCAGGCGCAGTCGCGCGCCGCCGGTGACGGCTTCGCCCAGTACTGGCTGCACAACGGCATGCTCGCCATCGGCGGCGAGAAGATGGCCAAGTCCCTGGGCAACTCCATGAGGGTCCCGGACATGGTCCAGAAGGTCCGCCCGGTGGAGCTGCGCTACTACCTCGGCCAGGCCCACTACCGGTCCACCATCGACTACTCCGACACCGCGCTCCAGGAGGCCGCCGCCGCCTACCAGCGGATCGAGGGTTTCCTCACCCGCGCCGTGGAGGTGCTGGGCACGGTCGACCCGGCCGCGGACGTCCCGTCCGAGTTCACCGAGGCGCTCAACGACGATCTGGGTGTGTCCCAGGGGTTGGCGATCGTGCACGGCCACGTGCGCGAGGGCAACACGGCGCTCGCCTCCGGTGACAAGGAGCGGGTGCAGGGACTCGCCGCCGAGCTGCGCACCATGCTCTCGGTACTCGGTCTGGACCCGCTGAGCGAGCAGTGGTCCGGCGGCGGCGACCAGGGGCTGACCGAGGTCGTGGACGCCCTCGTGGCCGTCGCGCTCGAACAGCGCCAGGCCGCGCGCGGACGCAAGGACTTCGCGGCCGCCGACGCCATCCGCGATCAGTTGACGGAGGCCGGTGTGGTGGTGGAGGACACCCCGCAGGGTCCCCGTTGGGACCTGCGCAGGGGCTGACCGCCGACGCGTGTGGTACCGGGACGGCACTAGGCTGGGAGTTTGCCGCCGCCCCTCGGCGCCGCGGCTACCCCATCGGCCGGAAGAGTTCTTCCGGCATGCCCGCGACACGTAACTGGAGGCGGCGACCATGCCGGCGAAGAAGAGCAAGAAGGGCCCCACGAAGGGCAGCGGCGGCAAGGGTCGGCGTTCCCTGGAGGCCAAGAGCGGCACCCTGCCCGCGGAGCAGCGGCACTGGTACGACGGCAAGCAGCGGAACAAGGCCGACAAGCGCGCCACGCAGACCGGCGGCCCGGCGGGCTCGGACAGCCCCCGCAAGGAGCGCTCGCCGAACCGTCCGGACAACTCCGACCTGCTGATCGGTCGTAACCCGGTGGTCGAGGCGCTGCGTGCGGGCATGCCCGCCACGCGCCTGTTCCTGGCCAACAGCCTGGACCCCGACGACCGGGTCAACGAGGCCGCCAAGCTCGCGGGCGCCCAGGGCGTGGACGTGGTGGAGGTCAACCGCACCGACCTGGACCGCCGCTGTGAGAGCAACGGTCTGCCCGGCGCCACCCACCAGGGCATCGTCCTCCAGGTCCGCCCGTACCAGTACTGGGCGGCCGAGGGGCTGCTCGACAGGGCGCTGGCCTCGGACACCCCGCCGCTGATCGTCGCCCTGGACGGGGTCACCGACCCGCACAACCTGGGCGCCATCGCGCGTTCGGCCGCGGCCTTCGGCGCGCACGGCCTGCTCATCCCGGAGCGGCGCACGGCCAGCGTGACCATGTCCGCGTGGAAGACCTCCGCGGGAACCCTGGCGAAGCTGCCGGTGGCCCAGGCCACCAACCTGACCCGGGCCCTGGAGATCTACAAGAAGGCGGGGCTGTTCGTCGCCGGTCTGGACGCCGGTGGTGACACCCAGCTGCCCGAGCTGGAACTGGCCAACGGTCCGCTGGTGATCGTCGTGGGCTCCGAGGGCAAGGGCCTGTCCCGCCTGGTCCGCGAGGTCTGCGACGTGGTCGCGAGCATCCCGATCAGCGGCGCCGAGTCCCTGAACGCCTCCGTGGCCGCCGGGGTCTCCCTCTACGAGGTCGCCCGCCGTCGCGGAGCCGAGGCCAGCTAGGCCCCGGTGCCGAGTAGGCCACTCGGCGCCGGACCCGGTACCATACAGCTTGGACGTACCGGGGCCAGGCGCCCCGGCGGTCGGCCGACGTAGCTCAATTGGCAGAGCAATCGCCTTGTAAGCGATAGGTTAGGGGTTCAAGTCCCCTCGTCGGCTCTCATGCTTCCTCAAGGC
Source organism: Nocardiopsis sp. B62 (assembly GCF_018070675.1). Lineage (NCBI taxonomy): Bacteria > Bacillati > Actinomycetota > Actinomycetes > Streptosporangiales > Nocardiopsidaceae > Nocardiopsis > Nocardiopsis sp. B62. The sequence goes on from NZ_JAGPXK010000010.1 coordinate 191,715, forward strand.
CCGGTCACCCGACCGGGCCTTGAGTCTTTCCGGTGGCTTCGGGCTGGAGATGGGCCGTGTCGACCGAGGAGAATGGCCGCTATGGCCACTTTGCGCATCCGCGTCCGCGACGTCACCCCCGACCAGCACTCCGCGTTGATCCAGCTCCTGCGTGACTCCCTGATCCGGCAGGACCAGATCACCGTCGAGAGCACCGGAAATCCCTCGGGCCCCATGCTCTGGACCACCCTCGTTCTGCTCGCGGGCACCATCGCGATGCTCCTGGCGTGGATCTGGGGCGGCGAGTGGAGATGGGGCGTCACCGCGATCATCCCCGCCCTCATCAGCGTGGTCACCTTCGGCATGTCCGTCTCCAGGGACGGCTCGTGAGGGCCCGGTCGGTTCCCGGGCTTGACCCTGTTCCAGGAACACAGTGTCTGCTTGGCCCCGACGTGCTGGTCGAACCGAAGGGGTGGAAGTGGAACATCGTCGACGAGGGGGAAGGCTGGTCCGGGTCGGGGCCGGTGCACTGGCGCTGACGGGGGTCCTGGCGGGCTGTTCGTCGGAGGAGGCGGAGGGCGGCTCCGGGGCCCTGGACGCCTTCCACGAGCAGGAACTCAGCTGGGAGGGGTGCGCCGACTACCCGGACACGGCCGGGGAGGCGGCCCTCCTGGAGCTGGCACCGGGCTCCGAATGCGCCCGCATGGACGTGCCGCTCGACTACGAGGACCCCGAGGGCGAACTGGCCTCGGTGGCCGTGCTGCGGGTGCCCGCCCGGGGCGAGTCCATGGGTTCGCTGGTCTACAACCCCGGCGGTCCGGGTGGTTCCGGTGTCGTGGGCGCGGCCCTGGCCTTCGCGGGGTTGGCGGAGAGCGAGATCACCGAGCGGTTCGACCTCGTCGGGTTCGACCCGCGCGGTGTCGGCGCCACCAGCCCCGCGGTGGACTGCTACACCGATGAGGAGGCCGACACCGGCGTCGTGCCGATGGGGTCGCAGGGCACCACCGTGAGCTTCACCGAGGACGACACCCGGGAGATCATGGAGCGGTGCGCCGAGGGGAGCGGTGGGGTCGAGGTCCTGGAACACCTGGGAACCCGGGACACCGCACGCGACATGGACGTGCTCCGGGCCGTCCTGGGCGAGGAGGAACTGACCTACTTCGGGCAGAGCTACGGCACCCGGCTGGGGGCCGTCTACGCCGAGCAGTTCCCCGACCGGGTGCGCGCGATGGTGCTCGACGGGGCGATGAGCCCGTTGGAGGGCAGCTTCGAGCGGCGGGTCAACGCCTACGCCGGGTTCCAGGGAGCGTTCGACGAGATGGCCGCGGCGTGCGCGGCTGAGACGGACTGCCCGCTGGGCACCGATCCCGAGCGGGCGACCGAGCGGTTCCAGGAGATCGTGCGGCCGCTGCGAGAGGAGCCCGTGCCCGCGCTGGGCGCCGAACTGGACTTCGACGGGGCGGTCGGAGGCGTGATCTCCGGGCTGTACTCCCCGCAGAGCTGGCCGCGGATCATCGACGGCATCGCCGAGGTCGAGGAGGGGCGGGGTGACACCCTGATGCAGCTCATCTACGACTTCGGCCTGCGCGGGCCCGACGGGCGGTGGCCGAACTCGTTGGAGGCCAACCACGCGATCAACTGCATGGACGAGGAGCGCCTGACCCCCGAGCAGGGCGGTGAGCTGCGGGAGGCGACCTACGCCCAGGCCCCGTTCATGGACCCCGGTGTGGATGTGACGGACGGCGCCCGTGACGGGTGCGAGGCCTGGCCCGTCGAGCCGGAACTCGGGTTCCCCCACGCGGAGGACATCGAGGGCCTGCCCGACACGCTGGTGGTGTCGATCACCGGCGACCCGAGCACCCCGCACGCGGGCGGGATCGAGCTCGCGGACACCCTCGGGAGCGCGCTGCTCACCGTCGAGGGTGAGGGGCACGGGATCGTCTCCCTCGGGTCCAACGAGTGCGTGGACGAGGCCGCCGCCAGGTACCTGATCGACCTGGAGGTGCCGGAGAAGGGGGCGACCTGCACGCTCTGATGCGGTACACCGGAGTGTGAGAGGGGTGTCCATGGGGTGGAGTACGAGTGAGCTGGCCGAGATGGCGGGCACGACGGTGAACACCATCCGCCACTACCACCGGGTCGGCCTGCTCGACCAGCCCGAACGACGCGGCAACGGATACAAGCAGTACCAGGCACGGCACCTGGCACGGGTCCTCCAGATCCGCCGGTTGCGCGAGATGGGCGTTCCGTTGGCGCGGGTGGACCGGATGGGGGACAGCCCGGCCGACTCCAAGGACGCCCTCCGCGCGCTCGACGCCGAACTCGCCGCCGGGATCGAGCGTCTGCGACGCGCGAGGCAGGAGGTGGCGGCGCTGCTGCGAGAGGGCACGCCCACCGACGTCCCGGCCGGGTTCGAGGGCGTCGCCGAACGGCTGAGCGACGCCGACCGGGCGGTCATCGCGATCTCCAGCCGCTTCTACGACGAGCGTGCGGTGGAGGACCTCCGGACCATGATCGACGCGGAGCCGACCGACCTCGACCACGAGATGAACACCCTGCCGCCGGACGCCAGCGCGGACACGCGCCAGCGTCTGGCGGAGCGGGTCGCGGTGATCCTGGAGGAGCACCGGAGGAACCACCCCTGGTTGAGCGACCCGGGTTCGCGGCTGACAATGCCCCGGGCCGTGGTCGATAAGGCCGCGATGATGTCCGTGACCGACCTCTACAACGAGGCGCAGCAGGACGTCATGCGCCGGGCCCTCCTGATCCTGGAGGGGGAACCCGAGTAGGGGCGGGACGCGTGCGCCCCGCCCCCGTCGGTCAGCCGAGTTCCTTGATCTGCACGTCGCGGAACCACACGTCGGAACCGGTGTGGTGGTTCTGGAAGCCGATCCGGCCGGTCAGGTCGCGGTCGGGGTCCGCTCCCTCACTGTCGAAGTCGTTGATCAGCGTCCCGTTGAGGTACACCCTCACCCGGTCGCCCTCGACGACGATCTCGTAGGTGTTCCACTCCCCGGGCGGGTTGAGGGCCTCGTCGCGGGCCTCGATGTCGGCGCCCTGGAAGTTGTAGATGGCGCCGGTGGTGAGGTGGGGCTCGTCGGTGGCGTCGATCTGCACCTCGAAGCCCCGGTTGCGGGCGGCGGGGTCGCCCTGCGGGTCGTTGACACCGAGGTGGACGCCCGAGTTGTCGTCCCCGCCCATCTTCCAGTCCAGGCTCAGGCTGTAGTCGGTGAACTCCTCCGGATAGCTGGTGAAGCCCAGGCCGCCGATGGAGCGCATCGTGCAGTCGCCCTGGGAGACGAAGTCGCCGGGGCCGGACATCTCCCAGTCGGCCAGGCTCTCGGGGGTTCCGTCGAACAGCATCCGGTAGCCCTCGTCGGGTTCGGCCGGGGTGCAGGGCTCGTGCTGGACGCGCAGGTGGTCCCAGTTCACGTGCCGGTCGTCGTCCTCACCGGCGGTGACCGTGACGGTGTTGTTCCCCTCCTGGAGGTCGAGCTGCTCGACGTGGTCGGCCCAGGCCTGCCAGACCTCGGTGGTCTCGACGGTGATCTGTCCCAGGTCCTCGCCGTTGACGTCCAGCGAGATGGTCTTGGGCCCGACGAACGGGTTGGGGCCGCTGGAGTAGCGGAAGGTCACCGGATACGTTCCGGCCTCGTCGACGTCGACGTCCCAGGTCAGGGAGGCGCCGATGTTGCTGAACCCGTCCACGAACCCCTCACCCGTGTGGTGCGGGTGCTCGTTGGTGATGCCCGCTCCGCCGCGCAGCGTGCCGTCCTCGGCCTCGTACATGCCGATCTCGTTGGGCGGAGCCTCGTAGCCGGGGATGTTGTGGACGGTGTACCAGGCCTCGGTGCTCCACAGCTCGGTGCCGTCGGCCGACTCGAAGGGGCGGGGCGAGCGGACGTGCACCACGCGGTCCTCACGCAGACCGCCGATGTCCAGGCTGACCGTGTGCCCGTCGTCGGAGACCGAGGCGCCGGTGACGGGGAGGGTCTCCTGGTTGCGCTTGGGCCCGCCGTACTGCGAGGTCGGGTTGTACGACCACTGGGCCACGTCGTAGCGCTCCGCGGCGTTGGCGACCACGTCGTCGGAGACCGGCTTGGTGTAGGTGATGTCGAACCCGCTCCCGGTGACCTCCATGGACAGGATGTCCATGGCGTCCTCGGAGGTGGGGGTCAGCTTCTGGAGGCCGTAGGGGAGCTTGCCGGGCTGCTCCCAGTTGCCGCCGCCACCGATGCCGCCGACGTAGAAGTCGCCGTCCGGGCCGAGCGCCAGGCGGCTGACCCCGGACTCCAGTCCCTGGGTCATCCGGAACACCGCGCCCTGCTTCCGGCCGTCGACCTCCTCCAGGAAGGCTCGCTGGATCCCGCCGTAGGTGACGTCGCCGAACACCATCTGCCCCTCGAACACCCCGGACTCCACCAGCACCGGGTTGGTGGGCGAGTTGGAGATCTCGTTGTGCGGGAGCCACAGGACGGGCTGCGTGACCGGCTGGTCGTCGAAGGGCCCCGCCGGGGTCGTGTAGTGGTTGTAGAACGCGCCCTCCTCGATCTCGACGATCTTCGAGGCGGGTAGCCAGTCGCCCTGGTTGTCGGCGACGAGGATCTCCCCCTCGGCGCCCCAGCCGATGCCGTTGGGGGTGCGCAGGCCACCGGCGACGTACTCGACCTCGCCGGTCTCCTTGTCCACGCTGATCGAGGTGCCCCGGTTCTCCACGTGCTGGGGGATCGTGGTCTTGCCGCCGGGGGTGATGGCCACCGACAGGTTGAGGTAGTAGTTCTCGTCGTCGGCCAGGAGCCCGAAGCCGAACTCGTGGTAGGTGCCGCCGCTCGGCCAGGTGGCGATCTGCTCGGTGTCCTCGTAGACGCCGTCGCCGTCGGCGTCGACCAACCGGCTGAGCTGGTGCTTCTCCGCGACGATGACCTCGCCGTCCTCCACCAGCACGCCCTGGGGTTCGTTCATGTCGGTCGCGACGACCCGCGTGGTGATGTCCTCGGGGTCGGCGTCCTCACCGACGGTCCCCTCGACGATCTCCACGGCGCCGTCGAAGCTCTCCCGGCCGGCCCAGGTGGTGATGACCATCCGGCCGTCCTCGAACCAGTCCATGCCGGTGACGGTGGGCTCGAAGCCCTCCGGCCGCAGGTCGCTCACGGTGTAGTTCGGGTGCACTCCGGCGAGCGGGGCTCCGTCGCCGGGGCTCATGTCGGCGTCCGAACACCGCTTCACTCCGGGCGAGGTCACCCGGGTCACGTCGGAGTCGGTGGTGAGCACGTCCTCGGGGACGAGCGCGAAGCCGTCCTGACCGGGCGGGCTCCACTCCAGCCGCAGCGCCTTGTCGAAGGCCCCTTGGAAGTAGTCGATACGCAGGGCGTGCGCGCCCTCGGTGAGCTCGGCCGTCCCGTCGACGGCGGTCGGCGGCTGGCGCTGGTCGTTCTCGATGATCTCCTCGCCGTCGAGGTACAGGCGCGAGCCGTCGTCGCTGATCAGGCGGAAGTCGTAGGTCCCGTCCTCGGGGACGTGCAGGTTCGCGATCACGTGCGCCATGAAGTTGTTGGCGATGCCGCCGAACTCCTCCGTGGTCTCGTAGTCGACGGTCTCGCGCAGGACGTCGACGTTGGGGGTCTGCCCCTCGACCAGGGTGCAGATCTGTTCGGGCTCGAAGCCGACGTCGAAGACCCGGAGGGTGACCCCGGGCTCCTGCGGAGGTAGGTCGGAGGGGAAGGCCAGCGCCGGGGCGGCCGGGAGGAAGGCCCCGGCGACCAGGGCGAACCCCAGGGTCGTCGCCAGGGAGCGGCGTGGTCTCAGGAACATGAACAGACTCCCTCGTGCGGGTCGGGTGAGTGCTGAACTCGGTGTGGCCTCGGGCGGGGGAGGGGCCCGCGGGCACGGCGGGGCAGGGCGAAGTGCGCGGGCAAGGGCGCGCCTGCCTGACGGTCGGGGGATGACGGGAGGGGTGG